>DATNQL010000722.1:0-3073 GCA_036704025.1 Stenomitos sp. | reverse complement strand
GTCTAATTACCCATAATAAAAACTCTCCGCGTCCCCGTGTCCCCGTGTCCCCGCATCAATCCTAACGATGGGTTGTTTAACCGGACATGATATGACTACCTCATACGGCTCTGTTCAGAAGAGTGTAGCTTGGGTAAGCATAGCGGAACCCAACAAATCAGCCACTTTGGTTCAAGCTGATCCGAGCAGTATGGAGTGATTACCGAGCAAACCCTAAATTTCTGGGAAATTGTTGAAATCTGATGATAAGAAACGCAGACAGAATGGGTAAGTTGGATCTGATAACGCTAGTCATAGCTGTGAACATCAGCCTTTAGTCTGAACATTGCCTATAGTAAAAAGGTAGAGATTGATGAGTACAGTTTTAGTGGTTGAAGACTCTCGCAGTCAACGAGAATGTATCTCAAATCAGTTAAGCTGGAGTGGGCTGAATGTGCTTCAAGCTTGTGATGGGGTCGAAGCGCTAGAACAAATTCAAGCGAATTATCCTGATTTAGTATTGCTTGATATTATTATGCCTCGAATGGATGGTTACGGGGTTTGCAATTTGCTCAAAGCCAACCCTGAAACCCAAAACATACCTGTGATTTTCCTAACAGGTAAAGGACAACATTTTGCTCTCTATTGGAGTATCAAACATGCAGAAGCCTATGTTGCCAAACCTTGGCAGCCCAAAGAACTGCTGGATACGATCAAACGAGTGTTAATCGATACTAAAAATTTACCGAAAAGCGCATCAGCGGCGGCTTGGACAGAGTACGGAATTTCCATCCTCAAAATGATTGAACTCTACGAATGCCGTGCGGATGCTTGGACAAAATACAGCATACAAATTCTGCGGCTTTATGATTATGCCATTACGGCTTTTAATCAAGCGCTGGACATTGACTGTACTTACTCCTTAGCAGAGCAGTATCAGGCGAAGGTACAGAAAAGATGGGATTCAATCCTGGAAAAACTAGAGCAAATCAAACCTTGCCATGTATGTCGATATTACTATGGTAGGGAGGGTTTAATTTGTGCTGTACACCCGTCTGGTCCGATGGGGAAAATCTGCCAGGATTGGGATTTTAGAGCTTCCATTGCACTTTTTTAATCTTCAGAAATCAGAAGGCTGTGTTCAGGATTCTGAGGTGAGGGCTTGCACAATTTCTTTTAAGGTTTGAGCAACGGAACGAGGTTGCCAACCCAGTTCGGTACGAGCCTTAGTTGCATCTACTCGGACACAACGGTCATAGATATAATGAACTCGCTCCCGACTAATAGGGGGTTGCCATTTGAGCAGGCGTCCAATCGGATCGAGGATATTTCCTGCTAATTGAACCAAGGGTTTGGGCGCTTCACGGGGGACGGGAATTCCAGTTTCTTGACCGAGGATACCAAACATTTCACGGGTGGTTAGGTCACCAGCAGAAATAATGTAATGTTCCCCAGGTTTTGCTTGTTCTGCGGCAAGAATCATGGCGGTGACTAAGTCATCGACATGGACAATACCCGTAATGCGATCGCCTCCGGCCCATACCTTCAACCCACCTTTGAGAAATTGCTGGATCACCGGGCCAAAATGGGGATCATCGGCACCAAAAATCCCAGAGGGGAGGAGGCTCACAACGGGTAATCCTTGAGCAGCAAAGCGATCGACAATTTGTTGAGCTTCGTATTTTGTGCGATCGTAAGCGGAGGAAAAGTCAGTTTGTGTGCGTTGAAACGTTTCATCGACCACACGTCCTTGGGTGTCGCCAAACACGCCAATCGTACTGCAATACACCACTTTCGACACGCCAACGGCTTGAGCCACGTCCATCACGGCGCGAGTTCCGTCCACATTCACCCGCTCCATTTTGGCGGCATCAACCAGTCCTAGCTCAACATAAGCCGCTGTGTGAAACACCCAGTCTACGCCAATCATCGCGGTTTTTAGTGCTTCGCGATCGCTGATGTCACCGTACACCAATTGCAAGTTACAACCCGATAAGCGATCAAGGTTGCTAGACTTGCGGACTAAACCAACAACAACATCGCCTCGCTGTTCTAAAGCTTTAACTAAGTGAGAACCTGTAAATCCGTTAGCACCCGTGACGAGTCCCTTCATCATCCCTCCTTGATTTGCATGAGTGCCTCTCCTGCCAAGGCTGCCAGTTCAATTGTCACTGTAATTGAGTCCAGATTTACACTTTTCAAGACCGAGCTGAGTTGAAACGCTTGAAAAAGCTGATGTAGTAAGCTTTAGCTTGACATCGCTTTGAGCCTGAACTTGATTTCAAGGCTCTTGAGTCAGTGCCATTGACCTTAAGAGGAATGTCACTGACTTAAGCGATCTCCTTTAGCATTTGCCCCCTAAATCCCCCAATTTTGGGGGACTTTGAACTCTTGCTCCCCCAGAATTGGGGGTCGGGGGGCGGATCGGAGCGTTATTTCAGTGCCATTCACCTTAAGAGGGATCACTTCACCATGTTTATGATGCAAACGAAGAGCATGTGTTGCGTTTTACACCAGATACCCATGGATTAGTTGTCGGGAAGCCTTGATCGTGCTAGCGTATCAGACTAATCCCAACCTGGCGAGAGTGCAAGTGTGAGTCTGTTGATGTACCGGAGTACGTGAGAGTGAGGGCTAAGACTGATGAAACCAAGCGGTTAAAGCAACAGCTAAGGCATCGGCGGCATCGTCTGGTTTGGGAATATAGTCTAAATTCAACTCCCGTGCTACGGCTTGCTGCACCTCATATTTGTCGGCATTTCCATAGCCCGTCAAGGCTTGTTTAATTTGAGCCGGTGTAAACTCTACCATGGGGACATCATGCTGTGCCAACACCAACATCAAAACACCCCGCGCTTGAGCTACAGTAATTGTGCTGCTCATCCTGTAGAAGAAGAGTTTTTCAATTGCCACGAGATGAGGTTGCCACTGTTCCATCAGGGTGTGCAAATCGTCATAAATCGTACACAGTCGCGTTCCCATCTCAGTCCGAGCGGGGGTCTGGATGACACCAAAATCCAGTAACTGCACCGATTCAGTGAGCGGTTTTGCGGGTGAGTTGCCACAATTGTTAGCTGCCACCGCTAAGGAGGTT
>DATNQL010000721.1:0-4819 GCA_036704025.1 Stenomitos sp. | reverse complement strand
TCCTGTGTGGAACATCGAGCACGGCACGCGCCTTTCTTAATCAGTATTCCCTGAGTCGGTCAAGAGCGGCCATCAGAATGTACTTTTCATTGGTCCGAATGAAGTCTGGAACCTTCTGAAAACCATGCACCTCGAGGATCTGTCCAACCAACAACATCAGCTCCCGCGCGTCCTCTAATAATCTCTCATCGCCCGGCCTCAGTTTGCTGAATTTCCAAAACCCGGAGAAAGAGGCCCGAACACCTTCAGGCCACCCGGTGCAAAAGTTTCGGTTGGCTCTGCAAAACGAATGTAAAAAGGCTGCGATTGGCGCGCAGTGGATTAACTGCGATTCCGCTGAAATCTCGTCATCTTCTGACGCCATTCGAGAAGGCATCCGTTTCGAGTGTTTCTCATTGGTTTCGCTAATTAACTGAGGCAAGCCCGCGTTAGCGAGAGAGGATACAAAAAGATCCGGTCTTAAATGAATGACCCGTGTGACGACCTCTTTTAACTCTGCTGGAAGATGGGAGTAGGCCCAGACCAACACTCCCTTGGTCTTTTGCTGCTCCTTAGTCCTTGCGGGTAAGAAATCAAAAGGATTGTGTTCGATACCGAAGTGGGTTTCATTGAAAATTGCCTCGGTGTCGCACACTTGATCAACGTGTCGTTTCTTGCCCAAAGGGTGAATCAGAACAAATCGTCCCACTTCTATCCTTTTTGCGGGTACCAAGGTGTACACATGAAAATAATGAACGTGCCAAGAATCGTAGATTTCAGTTTGCAAGCAATAGCTAACTTGGCCATCGTGTTCAAACTCACTTACCCATGATCCCGTGACAATCCCTTGCACTGCGGTGGTTGTTTCACCAAAAAAGCTGGACTTACCCATTTTTCACCTCCAGTTGCAAAGCGTTGCCCAGTTCACCAATGTTGGTGTTAGTGGCCAGCAGTCGATCAAAAGCCGAGCCATCCAGGCGCGTCAGATTGGGAACGAACCGACCGTAGACCTTGTAGAGCATCTCGGTTGAGCTGTGCCCCAACTGTCTGGCAATCCAAAGTGGGTTTTCGCCTGCGGCAAGCCACAAAGTAGCCGCTGTGTGGCGCGTTATGTACGGGCGTCTGCGTGCTAGCCCAAGGTGGCGAAGTAGGGGATACCAAACCCGCTTGGTCACGTTGTTGTGGTCCAGAGGTTGGCCTACGCTGTTGCAAAAGACGTAGTCACTCCTACGAAACGTCACAAGCCGTTGTCTTTTCAGGGCCTGGCACACGACTTCCGAGATTTCAATATCCCGAATGGAGTCGTAGGTCTTGCCGTCTTCTTCCTCAATACCCGCCACAATGGTTGAGCGAATCAGAATTTGGCGACGTTCCAAATCGACGTACTTCCATTTCAGCCCATCGATTTCGCCCGTACGCATGCCTGTGAAAAACCGCACGATGTAGTAATTGCGCATGTCTTCACGAACCGTGTTCAGGATCAGATTCACCTCTTGCAAGGTAAATGGCTCCACATCGGGTTTGCGCAAGCGAAGTGACTTGATGTTTTGGTAGGGATTGGTAAAGTGATACCGGTCGGAGGCTTCACTCATGATCTGACTCATCAGAGCCATGATCGCGTTCACGCGCTTGGGAGACATCGTTAAACCTTTACGCCCCGGTGCTTTGGCGAGGACTGAGCGAAAGGTTAAAAGGTCTTCCCGTCGAATGTCTCCGACCCTCGTATTCCCAAACTTGGGCACCAAGTGAGCCTTGAAGATATCCTCCACGGTTCTTTGGTAGCTCTTTCGAAACTGCACGAAGTTTTCATTTCGCCAAATTTCCAAGAACTCCGCGAAAGTGGGCGTCTGCGCCGCAGCTGCGTTCGCCTGACGGACTGGTTGCACACCAGAGCCATGCTGATGGTCACCAGCTCGTGGATATGCATCAGAGGCCTTTACACGGGGTTCCTTGGCGGGTTTGCCAAAGAACTCGGCGTAGTTAAATTTACCTCTGGCAATTTCGTGCTCAAGTTTGTCTGCAAGCTTGCCGAGCTTGGTGCGGTTCTCTGGTGTATCGGGCAGGGCGGTTTGCTCCCTGTAACGCGCACCATCAAAATAAAAGTCCAGGTACAGTTTTCCGGTCTGCTTCCGGGTGCGAATACTAGCCATGGAGAACACCTCCGTTGGCCATGGGCACGGAGAATTTTGTGCCCTTACTCAAATCCTCTTCAATGGCTTGCCAGATGAAAAGAATCTTGCGACGCCCAAATGGACGCAGATAATGCACGCCCTCAAGCAACACAGAATCCATGAGTTTTTCACGGATAGTTCGCTCGTCGTACTTGAGCCGCCCGGCGAGTTCGGCGGTGGTTAGATACTCTGTACTCATACTTTTCCTCTCTTGAAAAATCCCGCAAAAGATCAGCGGGGTAAATTCAAGTTAGCAAAAGTCTTCATTCGCGCAAGTGCCAAAATCGAATAAATTTTTAACTTTTTGCAGGTTTCTAACTTGTTGATAGAAAAAGAAACTGCTGAGTTCTAAACGAACACACAACTTTTGACAAAGGGGGTAGGTTCATTGGTTGCAAGGAGCTAAGTTAAGCTGATCGCCATGCACTTGTGAAGGCAGTTTTAGCAGATGCTGTTTGAGTTCTTCCAGTGTCTGCCGTTGTTTATGGAGGTACATGACGTGTAGTCCTAAAAAGGTACTATGGGATATATTCTGATGTTGGTGAGTCCTCTATAGTCGGCCGATGAAACGAAATATTCTGACGCATCAACCCGTTACGATCGAAGAGTTAGAAATACCAATTATTGCTTGGGATGCTTATGAATGGGCTCAGAACCTATTGAAACGCTACCACCGCGACGATGAATCTGGGCGGATGCTTCGACTTAGCAAAGGCATCGTCTCTAAAATTCTCGAAGAAATCCTACCTTTGGCTGTCTACGCTGGGCAGAGAAGTGATTTTAAGGACGTGTATCTCCATTATTTCGCCAGCAGTGGTCAGTCTTTCGACGCTGAGTTCCGCACTGGTGAGGGTGAGCTGATAGAGCGAACAGAGGTGACCATTGCATTCGATGGTTTTGAGGAGCAAATTCGCCGAGAAACTATTGAGCGGTATGGTTGGAGTCCTGGGTTTGGCCTTAATGAGTACGCTGGTAGCGTTCGAAACCGAGCCATTCCCGAGCCGGAGCACAGGATTTATGGGCAGCAGGAAGCGGTAGCGAAACTCAAAAGTCTGGTTGAGTCTTCATATACAAAGAAAGTTGCAGAAATCACTAAGTATCCGGATACATCATTGGTAATTGGAGTTGATTGTTTTGTTCTGAATTCCCAAACAGAATTCCAAGAAGTAATCTCTTCAGTGGTAGCCACTGATTGCCCATTCGATGCAGTCAATATTGTTGATACGAATAAACGCTTCTATCATTGCCACAAGTAACTTTTGGGGCGGGGGCTAGCAAGAAGAATCCCCAACGTTTGGCCCTCATTGCATACCAATTACATGTTCTGTTCATCGTTGCCTGGAGACATTTTATTCACGCAGTCTTAAGACCACTCCGGTCGAGAATCTAATACACCAAAACTACTCAGCCTTATCTGTGAGCTTAGTCGCTAGCAGAACTGCGTTTTGACGCGGTCGGCTTGCAAAGACTTCGCCCCTGTGTATTCACCCACCGTTTTTCTAGTGCCCCTGTGGCAGCGGATTTCAGCAACTTTTGAAAGCTTGCACACTCCACGTGGCTAGGGGCTGGACAAGCCACGGCATGACGCAGTCCGTTACTCACAGCCTTTAGACGCTTAATTTGAGCATCAATCTCATCCGCTTTTGCAGCCAACAATTGTCTATCAATGTTGGGCGGACCATAAGGTGTCAGCATTGAGCGGATCTCATCTAGAGCCAATCCCGCACTTTGACCCAGTGCGATCAAAGCCAATTGTTCGAGCACCGCTGCGGGGTAACGGCGCCGCTCTCCTTTTTCACGAACGGATGCAATTAGCCCTTTTTGCTCGTAATACCTCAAGGCCGATGCGGGAATGCCAGTCTGCTTGCTCACTTCGGAAATATCCATCCAACACCTCTTGACTTAAAGTCGACTTTAACTTCTAGAGTGTACTTCATCTAGCCAAGTATCAACTTATAAAGGAGTACGTCATGGATTCTGCTCAAGAAATTTTAAAGACCACACTCATCGGGTTTGGGGCCACCGGGGTCATGGATATCTGGTTGTTATTTCTCAAACGCATCGGGGTTCAGACCTTGAATTTCGCCTTCATTGGACGATGGGTCGGACATGTATTCTTCGGTCGGTTCTCTCATGCAGCAATCGTTAAGGCACCCCCGATAGCGCATGAAGCCTTGTTGGGTTGGGTCACCCATTACGTAGTCGGTATTGTTTTCGCATTCCTCCTGATCGGTGTTGCCGGTATCGAGTGGATTGGAAAGCCCTCACCCGGTTTAGCTATCCTGGTTGGCATTTGTACGGTGGTATTTCCCTTCTTTGTCATGCAACCCGCCATGGGCCTGGGCATTGCATCCTCAAAGACACCTAACCCAATTAAGAGCTGTGCCAGAAGCCTTATCAACCACAGTGTTTTTGGCCTCGGACTTTACTTGTCCGCTGTTCTCATCGAGGCACTTTCTCGATGAATAACCATTTTTGCAAACACCACACCATTTTCTCAGGAGTCAGAGAAATGAAAAAAATTGCTGTTGTTTACCATAGCGCTCACGGCCACACCGAGCACATTGCCCAGCATGTAGTCGAGGGAGCTCAGTCCGTACCAAATACTGACGTTCAGCTCATCAAGGCAGAAGAATTAGTTTCGGACCAGAGCAAGCTTCTTGAGTTCG
>DATNQL010000720.1:0-16019 GCA_036704025.1 Stenomitos sp. | reverse complement strand
TCAAGTAATAAAGCTATAAATTATACTTTGATACCGTATATAGACGGATAAAAAACGCTTTACATGTATAACTTATAACTTTAAAAATAGATTTTTCTGAGTAATTATACTGTGTGACACCCCAGGGTGCGGAATGTGGGTAGTATGCTAATCCGCCTCATGCGATGCCCAAAATTCTTGCAGGGCAAGAATTTTGGGCATTATTAGAATTACTTGGGGCGGCGGAGGCGCTCAATTGCGGGAAATGGCGGGGTATCACGCTTATCATCCGTTTCAACTGATAGTTTGGCATACCAAGTAATGAAGAGCCGAATTTACTACTAAGGGGTGAGGGTTGAGTTCAAGAGAGCCAATTACACTCTTATTCATGGAAAATAGCTTATTTGATAAAACGTTTCGAGACAGCGAGGGCAATATTGTTATTGCTCAACCGCCAAATCTGCCGCTTTTGGTTGGGATTACAGCCACTATACTTAACTTCATTGTGAAAAGCGGCAACATCCATATAGGTCTAGACGCAATCGCATTTGGCTCTTTGTTTACTTGGGCGTGGCAAGAGCTATTCGAGGGTGTGAACTACTTTCGTCGGGTGCTCGGTTTACTGGTGCTGATTGCCGTAATCGCTTCGAGGTTCTCTAACAACTTCTGAGTATCAGGGAGTGCAACGGGTCAAGCGGATTTAGTTAAGCAATTGTACGATTGAGTACTTAACCTCTTACCCTTGACTAAAAGTCTTCAGCAGCCAAACATTAATCTTCGTATCATCCTCAAAATGACTGCGTTTGATTGCTTCCTCCACTAGAGCGATCGCCAATTCCGGCAGTACCAGGGACTTGTTAACACGACCACTCCGCCCATCTGCGATCGCAAACGCAATCACTTCCTCCACATTCAAATCATTCACCCAATATTCCTCAACTCCCGACTTTTCATACAATAAGCGCTTCCGTCCCAAATCATCACTAACCGAAACGCTACCAATTTCTACCACTAGTGTTGGGGGGTCATACTCTTCCAGATCAATGGGAGAATCTGTTTGCGGCGGCACTCTCAAACCCGAACCAATGTAGAACGCCAAATCCGGTTGAAATTCGCCAATACCGGCCTTCCGAAAACTAGTATTTGCAAACTCAACAATCCGCACATTCTTAATGGTGGCAAACAGACTAACCGCCTTGGAAATAATCGAATATTGACGACCATGTCGAGGGCCAAGGGGCGACATCTCAATTCTTAAGAGTCCTTGATGGTAATAAAACCTGCCATCGAGATAAGCAGGGTCTTCCGCCAGAGCAATAAACTCTTCCCAGCTAGCTTTGACCCAGGTATCTGTCGCCAAACTGTTGACTATGGCAGTGCCCCTGTGCCCATCCGAGGAAATCATCATGGCGATTTGTCTCCCACAAGTCAGCAAGAGTGAAGAATGTTACCACGCTCCAGTTCATAGAGTGTGATAATCGGCGAGTCCTTACCTTAGGTGCTGCCCAGAGAACGCAATCGCGCCTTTCTGGCTACCTGCGACACACCGCTTTGTTTTGCTCATCCCGGCAAGGGCAACCGCTACTTTTCACTCTTCTAGAAAAAATTGAGCCATCAGGAACGGTTCGGGTCTATCTTTAGTAGGACTTATGCACAGGTACAGCAAAAGGCAAAAAGCAAAAGGCAGAAGGCAGTCCCGATGAAAAAATTTCACAGCCATGCATGAAAGTGGTCCTCCCCCACACCCCACACCCCACACCCTACACCCCACTTTCAAGTCAGAAGGGTAAAAGATTGATGGATCATGGATCAATGTTTCAGTATTTGGCGTTGTCCTAATCGCCTTGACGATTGCTATAACGGAACCAGAATTTTAGGGTTTAGAGGTGAAATTTTAGAACTTACACCTGCATCTTACTTCGGAGAGATTATTGGTCTACTCTCCTCCGCTATGTTCTAAATAGATGCAACACAGAGTTCTCATCCCTATTGGTTATCTTCACCAATGGGGTTTCTTTTTAGTGAGAATTGATGCTTAAATTCAATCAGGAATGACGATATTTTTCAAACCCTTTTCCCCATTAGGGTATTGAGGATTTATTGCCTCCAATGTATCTGCGATCGTGCGAGCGACGACTAAATTGCGATACCATTTTTTGTTGGCTGGAACAATATACCAAGGCGCATAAGCCGTAGAGCAATTACTAATCGCATCCTCAAAAGCCTGTTGATATTCGTCCCACAATTTTCGCTCTTTAATATCATTGTGGGAAAACTTCCATTGCTTGTCCGGATTCTCTAATCGACTCTCCAAGCGACGCTTTTGTTCGTCTTTGGAAATATGCAGAAAAAACTTAAGGATGGTAATGTTGCTAAGCGTGAGCATCTGCTCAAATTCATTAATGATGTGATAACGCTGCCGCCATACATCTTCTTTGACTAAATTATGAACACGTACAACCAGAACATCTTCGTAGTGAGCGCGGTTAAAGATTGTAATCATGCCATGCTGCGGTACGCGATGGTGGTATCGCCACAGAAAATCATGGCTGGCTTCTTCATCACTAGGGATTTTAAACGACCAAACTTGGCAACCTTGAGGGTTCACTTCGCGAAAGACGTGCTTAATAGTGCCATCTTTGCCCCCAGTATCCATGGCTTGTAGCACAATCAGTAAGCTGCGTTGGTTTTCGGCATACAAACGCTCTTGTAACTTGCGAATTCGCTGGCGATGTTTTTCTAGTTCTACCATCACCTGTTTCTTCTTTCTGTAGTCTTCCGAGGCATTAGGATCGATGTCAGCTAAGCAGATACGCTCTCCAGGTTGCACTCGATAGAGGGGATAGTTAGGCTTGGGCGGTGGATTGTCCACAACGATGGTTTCGGGGGCTGTCACACTCGCGGCATAAGTTGTTGCTTTATCGGCGGCTTGTTGCGTTTTTTGGCTCTCTGGGTGAGTTGTACCATTAGCAGACGCTTCCCTGTCTTCGGGTAAAGGTTTGTTTTTACTCATGATTTTTTCTGCTGATCGGGCTGTACTCAAATCATAATTGAGCGAAAGAGTGACAAACCGCTCAACAAGCTGTCATCGCTTCATATAGGGGCAATATTAAACAAAAGATGCGGTAGATGAGATTACTTTTTCAGATTTCCTTGATAGCATCCCAAGGGTGAAAAAATTAGAGAGAAAACCTGTTATGCCCGCGCTACCGATCAAACGCCTCACCGAGGAATTACTCCATACTATCGTCGAGCAAGCCCGTCACAGCCCTCGACAACGGCAGAATTACGACTTTCACGAGCCTTCCGAAAAAGTTCAGCGATTCCTGAACGTGCTTCAACCAGGAACCTACGTTCGCCCCCACCGACATCAACGTCCCTCCCAGGTGAATGGTTTTGAGTTTTGTCTAGTCATTCAGGGAGAAGTCGGTATCATTATTTTTGACGAGAGCGCTCAAATTTTGCATACCGAACGCATCTCTGCCAACGGAGCCACTCGTGCGATCGAACTGCCGGAGGGGGTTTATCATACCCTGGTGGTACTCGTTCCTGATACGGTGATGCTCGAACTCAAAGAAGGCCCTTATAATCCCAGTACGGATAAAGAGTTTCTGGACGGTTTTCCGGCGGAAGGAACCCCAGCCGCCGAGCAAATGCTGGAGAGGTGGAAAGAGTCTTTTTGTTAGTAGTGGATGGATCAACTCTAAACCCGACGAATCAAACTACCTGATAGATAAAACTTAGGGTAGCCCATGCATTCACATCCAGTGCATAGCTATCGGATGTTGTGCCCATCAACTCTGGAGCAACGGCACTAGCATTGTGTAAATCTTGGAGAACAGAGCGAGCGACTTCCAAGGGGTTAAATAAATCTCCGATGCGTTCCCCTTCCCTTTTACGTCGTGCCGAGTCCAGCGCCATAAGACTCTTGGTAAAGGGTGTCTGACTGCAAATGAGTTGTATTTCTGCCAGCCCTGGTGGCTCTTGAACCACCCAGTTAGACGCGGAAGATTGGGGCAGCGTCAGGGTTTCTCCTGGGGCAATCACTGCATTTTTGAGGGGGAGTTTGTTTTCTGCGTCCTCTGAGCCTTGAGAGACTTGGTTATGATAAAGCGCGATCGCATTGCCGCTAGTATCCATACCCAGTAGCATGAAATAGATGGGGCGATCGCTATAATTTTCTAAGCGATATTGAATCTGACTGCCAATCGGGACGGTGGGGAGATTGCCATCTCCAACCTTAGCGAGCAACTCACTCGTCTTCTTGTGATCCGCCAATGCTTTGGACGGTGAAACAGAGGGTGAAGACGCTCGCCATGTTTCTCGCTGCATCACCACAGTTCCTTGAGGGGAAACCATTTCCAGAGACGCTCGAATGCCTAAACGGGAAGACCCTTCATTCGCAGTCAAACGCAGCAACTTGGCGGCTAATAACGTCTCTAGTTTAGGGGTAAGCCGATTCACCGCTGACCTTACCGCTTCTCCTGCTTCCCCCGCCGTACTCCGCATGGGTTCACTACCCAGATAGAACAAGCCATAGCCCGCCATCCGCCCTAACGTATCCATTCCCTCTGGGCGTGTTGTGGCTACATCCACCGATACATTAGCGGTTACAGGTGCTGCCGTTGAGGATAAGGGCACTTTTCCGAACAAGTAATCAGCCGGTTGTTCTCCGGCAATCACCACTGATGAGACGGGTGGGATAGCGGCAAAAGCACTCGTGGCATCCACCCGCTCAATCCGTTCTAGACTCACATCCAGAGCGACCGTTAGACCGATATTGCGGGGTAGGAGACGAACGGCTTCGTGTACGAACTGTCCTACCTTGAGGGGATAATTATCCGTCACACTGATACCCACAATTCGCGCCCTTGCCGTTAGCCCCTCTTTTGCGCGAATTTGCAGTTGTGCTGATGCGGGGGCTGGAGGAGACACAGGAGAACTTTCTTGCCCTCCTTCCCCAGCGACGGAGGGAAGTGAGCCATTCGGATAAAGGCTGACAATAGAATTGGCACCGTAGTATTCCAGAACGGTTGCGGGAAGCCCTGCTAACCACAATTGTGCTGTTCTGCCATTCTCTTCAACCGCCGTCACGACGCCATCCGCCCCGATGTTGGGGTCGGGAGGTAAATAATAGGCGAGTAATGAATTCTGTTGACTTTTTTGTTGGATAACGCGGGGCTGTTGCTCTTTTCCGACCATTTGATTCACCATTCCCGCCGCACGGCTCAAGCTAATCTGAATGGTGGTTGCAGGTGAAGCCTGCCACAGGTGTTGAGTGAGAGCGTAGGTAAATAAGCCTGCACTAAAACCATTCCATTGCGCCTCGGTCGCCAGTTCACTGGGTCCGGCGGCAGCGAGAACGATTCCTGGCATTTGATTCGAGTTGGTCGTGTTAAATAGCTTTGCTCCACCAGGGTTGGTGCGAAGCCGAATTTGCTCTTGAAACGCCAACTCATTAGGACTGGGGGCTTCTGCGGGTGGGTTGGGATAAGACCGCACGCGGAGATTTCCTTGCAGAACACGGCTTGAACCGATGTAGCTGGTATCTAGGATGGTGGTGACATGGTCTGTCGGTAGCGATCGCAACAGCAAAACTAGGGTATCTTCGAGTAAGTCGTTCCCCACCGTTGCGCCGTTGGCTTGTACGATCCCATCGCTTGGCACGAGGCTATTTTGCAGACGTACAGAGTCATCGCCGGAAGAGTCCTGACCCATTTTGACACGACTACCATACCCACTGAAGTGGAACACCACAACATCACCAGCCTTAGCTTGCTCGATTAAATGCTCCACAAAGGCGGTTTCGATATTCTCCCGACTCGCTTGGCTATCCGTCAGCGTCAAGATATCTTGACGCTTGAAGCCAAATCGATGCAGTAACAGTTCTCGTTGCAGTTCCACATCCGTGACACAACCACTTAAGGCCGTGTTCCGAGGATACTGGTTGATGCCCACCAGTAACGCTAACTTCCGTCCGCCTGGTTGTGCCAATGCTTGGAAATATCGATCCAACACGGGTACGGCTAAGCTTTTATCACCCAGGAGTGATAATACAGTCTCGCTCACTCCCAGCACGGCTAGCCCCAAACCAGCTTTTTGCAGAAAAGTCCGCCGATTAAATCCCATATCAGCTATCAGCTATCAGCTATCAGCTATCAGCCTACCAGGAATGTCGAAATTGGGAATTGCAAATCGGGGGAGATCGATTTTCAGGGTTAATCGGGGCGATGACATCAAGACGCTTGAATTTAAAATCTGTGGCATGGCTATCCCGCACGGGTGCGGTCAAATTCAAGGACGCGGGGACGCACAGAGGGGGAGACGCGGAGAAAGAATTCAGACGGGGTGAGTGTCACAGTCTGAATTCGAGCGACTGAATCTTCGATTCAGTCGGGGTGTCAAACCCTTGGGACTTACGTCCCCGCGTCCCCGCGTCCCCGCGTCTTCTCGATGAGTGGGTGATGTCTAGAAAATCTCTCCGCGTCCCCGCGTCCCCATGTCCCCGTGTCAGTCTCAACCCACCCCTGATGACCACACCCATCCTGTACCCATCAAATCTCATAATTGGTAATATTCATCGCTCTTGCCAATTCGGCGGCTACCGCAGGACGTGAGAACTCTGGCGGCGGCAACTCGCCCCGACGCAACATCTCCCGGACTTTTGTCCCGGATAGATGAACCCGCTCTTCCGGTCTGGATGGGCTAGTTTTTGTGGTTGCCATCTGCTCAGTACGCTTGCAGTAGAAGGCATGTTCAAACTTCATCGGCACGATCCCCAGTTCGGCTGGCTCATACTCATCAAAGATGTACTGGGCATCGTAGGTCCCATAATAGTCACCCACACCGGCATGGTCTCGCCCCACAATGAAGTGAGTACAGCCATAGTTCTTACGAATCAAGGCGTGGAAAATCGCTTCTCTGGGTCCGGCATAGCGCATCGCCGCTGGATTAATCGCCAGAATTACACGGGTTTCTGGGAAGTAAAGTTCTAGCATAATCTCGTAGCAGCGCATCCGCACCTCAGCAGAAATATCGTCACTCTTGGTGGCACCGACGAGAGGATGTAAGAAAAGACCATCTACTGTTTCTAGGGCACACTTGATGATGTATTCATGTGCTCTATGGATGGGATTGCGGGTCTGGAATCCGACAACGGTTTTCCAACCCCTTTCTTGAAAAAGGGCACGAGATTTCGCGGGGTCAATTTGGTAAGTAGGAAAGTGGGGATGGTGGTCGCGTTGTAACAACCAAACCGGGCCGGCTAAATTAACGTCTCCCTGGTCATAAACCACTTTGACACCGGGGTGTTCTTCTTCATCGGTGCGGTAAACATTCACCGCTTCCCGAACTTTGTCGTAACGATACTTCTGAGTCAGCTCTAAGACACCAACAAAGTTCCCGTTCGGGTCATCCAAACGCACCAAGCTGCCTTCTTTTAAAGGTTCTGCTACGGCCTCATCCACAGACAGGGTGACCGGGATCGACCAAGGTAAACCGTTGGCTAGCCGCATCGTCTCAACCACTGTGTCGTAGTCGGCTTGCTCCATGAAACCAATCAGGGGACTAAATGCCCCAATGGCAATCATTTCTAAATCAGAGGTTGCCCGCTTGTCGAGTTGGACTCTGGGTAGAAAGTCGGCTTTATCTAAAAATTCATGCCGTTGGTTGTGCGAAGCAATACGGTGAATGAGCTGACCGCCGTGGGGGGCAATGCTCTCTGGATGCTGACTCAAAATGATCCCCTTTCTACGTAGACTGCAATTTCAAATTAATCTTCTTTCCTATACAACGGCAATTTTACTGATAGTTGCCGTCCTCTGAGAAGTAGTCTCTCTTCGGGGAATCCAAACTCCCCGAAGAACCCTGGCTTTAATCAGCCGCCGCCGGTCGTTCGATAATGCCACCCCCTAGCAGGATATCGCCCTCGTACAACACAGCCGCTTGTCCTGGGGTGACGCTAAATTGGGGTTCATCAAAGACCAATTTCATGCGGTTTCCTTCTAAAGGAATCACAGTCACGGGTACGGCAGGGGAACGATAGCGGACTTGCGCGGTCGCTCGAATAGGCGCTGTGGGTTCAGGGATCGAGACCCAGTTTACTCGTTCTACTGTACATTCTGGCTGAGTCGCATGGGTGCGATCGCCAACAATCACTTGGTTGCGTCCCGCGTCTATGCCAATCACATACAGCGGTTGAGCTGCTGCAATCCCGATCCCCTTACGCTGTCCAATCGTGTAATGGTGAATCCCGTTATGCTGCCCTAAGACTTTCCCATCCACGTCCACAATCTCACCGGCGGTTTGGGTAATATACTTGTCCAGAAAGGCTTTCATGGAACCATGAGATTCAATCAAGCACAAGTCTTGGCTTTCTGGCTTATCGGCTGTCTTGAGGTTATATTCAGCCGCTAGGCGTCGCGTCTCCGTTTTCTTGAGTTCTCCCAAGGGAAACAGGGTTCCCGCTAGCAGGTCTTGAGTTAAGTCGTAGAGAAAGTAAGATTGGTCTTTTGTCAAGTCCACAGCTCTGAGCAATTGATAGCGATCGCTCGTTGCCTCATACTGAATGCGGGCGTAGTGACCTGTGGCAATTTGGTCAATCCCCAATTGTTCGCGGGCATAACTCAGCATAGGGCCAAACTTCACCGCCCGATTGCACTGGGAACAAGGCAAAGGCGTGATTCCGGCTTCGTATCCCGAAACCAGATAATCCACAATATGATGCTGAAACACATCGCGGCTATCCACAATATGATGGGGAATCCCCAGTTGCTCACAGATGAATGCCGCATCGACCATCCCTTCAGAGCAACATTGGCCTTTCCCTTTCATTAACCACAGGGTTAGACCAACAACTTCGTATCCTTGACGATGTAGGGTAGCGGCAGCGACAGAACTGTCTACTCCGCCAGAGAGGCCGACGACGACTCTGTTCATGAAATCACACGTAGTATGCTTGAAATACAATTCTTCTTCTAGGCTAACATCTTACGCTGAATACGGTTGAAAACCGCTCATGGAGTAATGATCGAAGGAATGGATGTGGAAATAAGTTGAATAAGATAATTGAAGTTAGGCCAAAGATCCTGTTCTTAATCCCTTTGCAAACCTCTATCTTAAGGTTAATTTTAATAAAAATTAATTTTGCAATGATCAATATCAATTAATCTATCATCTTGTTTTAATATCGCTGAATTTACATCAGCTATTAACAAGTTTAAAACATAAGAATTTTCTCTAACCCAAAATCTGATGCTCATGAATCAGATTCTATTTTTGTGACTGTCCAATGGTCTTGGAAGCCAGAAGATAGCCAAAAATTTCTTCTGCCGTGTAAGCCGTCAATATTGGCTATCCACCATGCTCGAAAAAGAAGAAGACCGTAATTTAGTGGAAACACAATCGTTTTCCCTTCAGGAAATCGAAGAGGATATCGCATCCTTAGAGACGGTACTTCTGAGCAACCCGCCTCTAAAACTTTCCAAACCAGAAACTCGCTCAACTCTGAGAGCATTAACTCTCGAAGGTGTCTTCGGTACGCTTTTTTACAGCATCATTGGCGGCGCGTTGCTGAGTAATTTCTTACTGGATCTGGGTGCCGGTCCGGTAGAAATTGGGATGCTCGCCTCCGTTCCTCAGCTCGTAAATCTGCTCCAGCCGTTCGGAGCTTATTTAGCAGACCGAATGCAGAGCCGCTATCGGTATTCCCTGTGCATTTTTGGACCGTCGCGGCTGCTGTGGCTGATTCTCGTGCTAGCCATTGGGTTGGGAGGCTCGTTTCATATCACTGGATATCGGCTAGTGCAGTTGACATTGGCGATCATTTGGGTCACTCAACTGTTGGAATCTTTCGGTCGTGCTTCTTGGCTGAGCTGGATGGCCGCTTTAGTCCCTCAGCGGTTGCGGGGGCGGTATTTTGGCTTTCGCAATAGTGCTGTCAGTTTGACAAATCTCATCGGTGTGCCGTTGCTGGCTCTAGTGGTATCGAACTGGCCTGGTGGCAGGCTTCAAGGTTACAGTGCCATTTTGATGTTAGGAATTGGGCTTGGCGTCACAAGTCTGGTTTGTCAGTTTTTTATGACCGATGTGAACCCAAAACTGGTACACGCCACCCATTCAGAAGCAGGCGAAAGGTCGTCTATCGGAACCATTTTTAGCTTCCTGGAGGATGCTAATTTCTTGAAGTTTTTGCTTTACTCTGGCTTATGGAGTTTTGCGGTTAACGTCAGTGCGCCCTTTTTTAACCTCTATTTGTTAGATGACCTGAGGATAGATGTCAGCGTAGTAACGGTCTATAACAGTTTAGGTGCTGGTGCTAACTTGCTGATGCTGGTGTTTTGGGGAAAACTGGCTGACCGAGTTGGCAATCGCCCGATTATGCTAGTCGTGGGGATTTTGGTGGCTCTGACGCCTCTACTCTGGCTAGAAGCTGGAACGGCTCCGATTTTCTTATGGGTTTGGTTCCCCCTGTTGCACATCATCGGTGGTGGAACGTGGGCGGCGCTGGATCTGTGCAGCAACAATCTGCTGATGGGGGTGGCACCCTTGTTGCATCAGTCGATTTATTTTGCGATCGCGGCAGCCGTTCCGGGTGTGACTGGAGCAATAGGAATCACCATGGGTGGATTTCTTGCGACTTTAACCCATATCGGTGGCTTGCCAGGAGTGTTTGCTCTCTCAGCCGTCTTGCGACTAGCGGCTCTGCTACCTTTGGTTTTTGTACACGAGCAGCGTTCTGTGTCTCTGGGTAAGTTTTGGCTCCTCTTGTTGCCAGCTTGGTGGAGAAGAGTGCCGATTGAACCTGGAGACATTCGATTTCAACCCTTGATAGTTGAAAAGTTGGATTCTTCACCGGAAAGCTCATGCGAGCAATCTTCAACTCTTGATTAACTCTACGACGCAACAACGAACTTAGCTGTAGTGTTGAATTCAAAATTGAGTTTTTGCAAATCTGTGGGACACGATAACGTTGAAATCGAAGCTCAAATCCATCAGATCACCTATAGGCCAATCAATTCAGTAGTCATAAATATCTAGGGAATATAGGGCGAAATCACAGTTTTTTTCCTTGACTGACAGAGACGGTATCCTCAACAGTATCTTGTATCGCATTACCTAGACTGTTTGCACGGTAGTTAACAGTCTCAGCCACTTTCTCGGCTGTCTTTGCGGCTTCCACTACACTTGCGACAGTGCGGTTAACACGTTGAGCTGTACCTTTACCCACCAAAGCGCCAGCGACTGCACCGACTACACCGCCAAAAACCCCTCCAACTCGACGACCGAGTAAAACGCCAATGGCTGCTCCAACGAATCCGCCGCCTATACCTGTTCTTGCTCCATAAGCTGCACCTTGCTCTTGAATGAGGTTAGCTTGTTTGTCCTGATGCTCAACAGGCCGCCTATTATCGCTCATAGTAATTATTTCATTGATACCGAGGCGACAAAACGCCTATCCAGAGCAACTTGTCATTTATGACCCAATTTAACAATCTTAGGTAAAACCTTAACCGACCTAAAGGGGTAGATCATCCCAGGAACTCATGTATTAAAATCTGTAAGTTTGTGATCGCATTCCCTTTTACTAGGCTTGACACCCTGCAATTGCTCAGGCTGAAGTTAACTGACCTACGAAACCAAAATCAATCCGGTGTCATTGGTTATAGCAAGTGAAGCCAAGATTAAGACACAATAGAACAACTTAATCTATAGATTTCCAGAAAATATTGATTTTCTTGAAAAGACGAAAATGAACTTAACAATTGCAGGTTACAACCTGGCTGAAATCATTTACGAAGGTTCCACAACTCGCGTTTATCGCGCCACGAGAGAGAGGGAATCCCTTTCCGTAATTATTAAAACGCTCAAAGCTGAGTATCCCACTATGGAACAGCTCGCTCGGTTAAGGCATGAATATACAATTCTTCAATCTTTGGAAATTGAAGGAATTATAAAACCCTTATCTTTGGAAAGACATAAAAACGGTCTGGCGTTAATTTTATCAGATTTTGGCGGAGAAACCCTCAAAAAATATCTCACTTCCCAAAAAGTGGAATTAAATCAGTTATTAAAAATCACATTGCAGCTTACTTCAATTCTTGAACAGTTGCATCGAGAAAATATTATCCATAAAGATATTAAACCCTACAATATCTTAATCAACCCTAAAACCAATCAAGTAAAAATTATTGATTTTAGTATTTCATCGTGCTTATCGACAGAAAATTCGGCTGTTGTTAATCCCAATTTAATTGAAGGGACTCTCCCCTACATGTCACCGGAGCAAACGGGGAGGATGAACCGCTCAATTGACTACCGAACTGACTTTTATTCCTTAGGCGTTACCTTCTATGAAATGCTGACGGGGCAGCTACCTTTCCAAGCTAATGACCCCTTAGAATTGGTGCATTGCCATATCGCGAAAACGCCTGTATCTCCTAGGGAAATCAATTCAAAAATCCCCCAAGCCGTTTCCAATATTGTGATGAAATTATTAGCGAAAACGGCTGAAGAGCGATATCAAAGTGCCTTGGGCTTAAAGACTGATCTGGAAATTTGTCTGAAGATGCTAGAGGAGTCGGGTCAGATTTCTTGCTTCAATGTTGGTGAGTTGGATTTATACAGTCAATTTCTCATCCCGCAAAAACTTTATGGTCGCGAACAAGAAGTGACGTTTCTCATGGATGCCTTTGAACGAGTAAGTCTTGGGGCAACCGAAATGATTTTAGTTAGCGGTTACTCTGGAATTGGTAAATCTTCCTTAGTCAATGAAGTTCATAAACCGATTGTACGCCAGCAGGGTTACTTTATTTCTGGTAAATTTGACCAATTTAAGCGGAATATTCCTTATGCTTCTTTGATTCAAGCTTTTCAGGAATTAATGCGGCAGTTGCTCACAGAAAATACGGAAAATATAGCAATTTGGAAAACAAAACTATTAGAAGCATTAGGTGCTAATGCTCAAGTCCTTATTGATGTGATTCCCGAAGTGGAACGGGTGCTTGGTTCTCAGCCAGCGATTCCTGAATTGGGGCCAACTGAATCGCAAAACCGATTTAATCGAGTCTTTCAACAATTCATTCATGTATTTACCACCCAAGAACATCCTTTAGTAGTCTTCCTGGATGATTTACAGTGGGCGGATTCAGCTTCACTGAAGTTTATTGAGCTGCTTATGAGTGACCGGGATAGTCGGTATTTATTGCTCATTGGGGCGTATCGAGATAACGAAGTCAGCGCCACTCATTCATTGATTTTGACGTTGGGAAAAATTAAGTTAATTGGTGCCAATGTCAACAACATTATCCTACAACCTTTGCACCTCAATCATGTCATTCAATTAGTGAGTGAGACTCTCCGCAGGGATGAGGAAAATTCAAAATCTCTGGCTGAGCTACTGTTGAACAAAACCCAAGGAAATCCATTTTTCTTAATTCAGTTACTTAAATCACTGTACCAGGAAAACCTATTTACTTTTAACTTCAATAAAGGTAGTTGGCAGTGGGACATAGACCTTCTGCAAGGCATTAACCTCACTGATAATGTTGTTGAATTAATGATCAGCCAGATCCAAAAACTATCACCAACAACTCAGAATATTTTAAAATTAGCGGCCTGTATTGGAGATAAGTTTACTTTAGACGTGCTGAGCATTGTTAATGAAAAACCCTTACCAGAAACAGCACAAGATTTGTGGGAATCATTGAAAGTTGGTCTAGTCTTACCTCTGAGTCAATCCTACAAAATTCCTCTCACTGGAGATTGGGATGTGGAACAGGAATCCTCATCCCTTCTCATTTCCCAATTACAAATTGGTTATAAATTTCTGCATGACCGAGTACAGCAAGCCGCCTATTCTCTTATCCCTATAGAGGAGAAAAAACAAACTCACCTGAAAATTGGTGAATTGTTACTCCAGCATACCCCAGAGGCAGAAATTGAAGACAATATCTTTGAAATTGTTAATCAGCTCAACGTTGGTTCAGAGTTCATGATATTGCAATCCCGAAAAGATGAACTAGCAAAATTAAATTGGATAGCTGGGAAAAAAGCTAAATCAGCAACAGCCTATGAAACAGCGGTCAAGTATTTATCGTTAGGGCTAGAATTTCTCACCGAAGATAGCTGGAATCGTCACTATGACCTCACCCTGAATCTGTATGTAGAAGCGGTAGAAGTTCAATATCTTAATACTAATTTTGAACAAGCTGAAAAATTGGCAGAAATTGTGCTGCAAAAAGCTACAAATTTGCTTGATCAAATGAAGGTCTATGCACTCAACATCCAGTTTTATATTGCCCAAAATCAAATGCTCAAAGCCATAGAAACTGGTGTGCAAGTTCTTCAGATGCTAGGTGTTTCTTTATCTCCTATATCTAGCGAAGGTGGAGTTGTGCCAACTTTGCCTCAACTAGAGGAATTAGGAGATTTTCCTATCATGACAGACCCCTATCAATTAGCGGCGTTGCGTCTGCTGATGAGTCTTGCGCCGGCAGCTTATATGAGCAATAATCCAATTTTTTTGCCGATTCTTTTAACTCAAGTTAATCTCTCTATTGAATATGGTCATTCACCCCTATCTGCTTTTGCCTATGCTCTTTATGCCGTTTACCTATCGGGTGTGGGAGAGATCGATGCAGCCTATCACTCTGGACGACTAGGTTTAAAATTATTGGAACAATTTAATGCCAAAGAACTTAAAGCCAAAATCTATGGTCTATTTTATCCCCATGCCAGTGTTTGGAAAGAGCATTTTAAGGTAACATTCGCACCGTTGCAAGAGGCGATTCAGAGTGCATTGGAAACTGGAGATATCCCTTGGGCTGGCTACAATACCTTTTACTATTGTGATCACTTATTGTTTAGTGGAGAACCCTTGGAATTGGTGTCCGAAAAGCAGGCGCAATATTTTGAATGTTTGCTGCAACGGAAACAAACGTTAGAAAGTGATTACCTAAATGTATGGAGAAGGTTAGTATTAAAACTTTTAGATAAAGCTGAAGAACGCTACAGTTTACATCACGAGATGGTCACTGACGAAGAAAACCTGCAACGTTTAATTGCCATCAATAATCATATGTGTATTTTTGCAGGTTATCTCGCTCAAGCGATTTTTTGCTATTTTTCTCACCATTATGAGCAATCTGTTACCTATGCTTCAGCCGCATTCAAACATACAGGCGGCGTGCTGGGAATGATGATTAATAGTCAACACAATTTCTATTACTCATTAGCACTCCTCGCCCAGGCTAATAACCTCTCAGAAAGCGACCAAAAAACGGCTCTATTGCAAGTTAGTCTGAATCAGGAAATGATGAAACAATGGGCGCTTCATGCTCCAGAAAACTATCAACATAAGTATGACTTAATTGAAGCAGAGAAAGCAGGCTTCTTGGGACAATCCTTAGATGCCATGGAGTTTTATGAACGGGCAATTGTAGGCGCAAAACAACAAGGCTTTCTCCAGGAAGAAGCACTCGCCAGTGAACTTGCCGCAAAATTTTATTTCTCGTTAAATCGAGAAAAAATGGCGATTGACTATCTCACTCAATCTTACTACGCCTATGTTAGCTGGGGAGCCACACTCAAACGGAGAGAATTAGAAACTCAATACCCTCATATTTTCGCCCGAATCTCGAACCCCAAAAATCCAAATATAGAGGTCAATCGAACCATCAGTTCCACGACTCAAGGGAGCGCTGGAATGCTGGATGTCGCCACCGTTATCAAAGCCTCTCAAGCCCTTTCTGGCGAAATTGTACTGGCTCATTTGTTGACAAAATTAATGCAAATTGCTATTGAAAATGCGGGTGCAGAAACAGGATTTTTGATTTTGGAAAAAGCCAATCAGTTACTAATTGAAGCCTCAGGACGAGTGGAGCAACAGGAGATCATGGTAGAGCCATCGACTCCTGTAGAAACCAGCCAGCAACTCCCTCTCTCCGTCATTCATTATGTGGCTAGAACCCAGGAAAATGTTGTCCTCAAAGATGCCACGGAAGCAGGATTATTTAGCACCGACCCTTACATTACTCAAAATC
>DATNQL010000719.1:0-4454 GCA_036704025.1 Stenomitos sp. | reverse complement strand
CGATTGTTGACGAAGATCAGGCACTTACTGGATTTGCTGGTATCGAAGAGATAGCGGTAGTAGGGGCTGAGGCTGTTGTTGTACTCCTTTCTTACCCCCCTAGCCCCCCGGAGTTCGGGGGGAACTGGACTTTTTTTTGCTTCTTCTCGCCAGCCCAGTTGGGGGGGGCTGATGGCTGCGTTATTTTTGTCAGGTAAGTAAAAATGCTCTACAGCTAGGCGGACTTGCCGTTGCCCACTCTGAATTGTAGGTGTATCGACGGGAATGTTGGTACCCGATTGCAACCATTCTTCAGCCAGTGAGTAATCTCCCAGCGTTGCCGATAACCCAATCCGACGGGGTGGCTTTTGCATGAATCGAGATAGGCGTGTCAGTTGGCAGAGAATCTGGCAACCCCGTTCAGAACCCATAAAGGCGTGAATTTCATCGATAATTACAAACCGCAAATCCCCAAATAAACGCACCAGTTCAGCATTTTTATTCAGCAATAAACTTTCCAGAGATTCTGGGGTAATTTGCAGCACCCCTTGAGGATTTTTCAGTAACTTTTGCTTGCGGCTTTGGGAAACATCACTGTGCCATGCCCAAACTGGAATATCGGCTTCTTTCAGTAAGTCATTGAGGCGTTCAAATTGGTCGTTAATCAGTGCTTTAATCGGGCCAATATAAAGGACTCCCACAGTGGTGGATGGGTTTTGGTGAAGTAGAGTTAAAACAGGGAGAAAAGCCGCTTCGGTTTTCCCGGAGGCGGTACCCGCCGCAATCAACAGGTGAGCATCGGTGTCAAAAATAACCCGACAGGCTTCTACTTGAACTTGTCGCAATTCAGCCCAGCCGTGAGTGTAGATATAATTCTGGATGAATGGGGCAAGCCTGTAAAAAGATTGTTCGCTCATGTCATCTTCAGGAAGGAGGCGAGAGTGCAAGAGAATAATCCAGATGTTCGGACTTGGGGAATGCTGTGTCATCTAGCTTCCCTGGCGGGGTATGCCGTACCTTTTGGTAACATTATTGGGCCACTGATTGTTTGGCAGGTGAAGAAGGAAGACCCTTTTGTTGATGCTCACGGTAAGGAATCCTTGAACTTTCAGATTTCAGTCACAATCTATTTTGCGATCACTTTTACCGTATTTTGGTTTCTGCTCTTCAGTAGCGTGGCTATATCCTCAACGTCGGGTACAAATTTAGTATGGCTGTTTCCCCTGTTTCCCTTCTTATTCATAATCATTGGTATCCTAGTGTTGATTTTGGTAGTTTTTGCCGCCATTAAAGCTAATCAGGGCAACTTTTACCATTACCCATTGACCATTCGGTTTTTTAAGTAGATTTATGTCGTCTTCTCCCAATCCTTCCCTGGAAAAGCCTGTAGTTGGTGTCGCGGTTGTCGGTACTGGGTTTGGGCAAAAAATCCACATTCCAGGTTTTCAGGAACATCCCCGGACTCAAGTGGTTGCCGTATATCACCGCGAACTGGAGAAGGCAAAAGGAGTTGCATCTTCTCAAAATATTCCCCATGCTTGCGATCGCATTGAGGATATCCTAGCCTTACCCTCGGTTTCAGCCGTCAGCATCTCAACCCCGCCGTTCCTGCATTATGAAATGGCGAAGAAAGTCTTGCAAGCCAAGAAGCATTTATTGCTGGAAAAACCAACAACATTAACCGCCACCCAAGCGCGGGAACTTTACCAACTCGCTTCTGGTGAGGGGGTTGTTGCCATGATGGATTTTGAATTTCGCTTCATCCCTGCGTGGCAACGGTTTGCCGAATATCTAGCCGAGGGCTATGTGGGACAAAAACGTCTGATTAAAATTGACTGGTTGGTGTCCAGCCGCGCCGATGCCTCACGCCCTTGGAACTGGTATGCTCAAAAAGATCAGGGAGGCGGCGCATTAGGTGCGGTCGGTTCTCACGCTTTCGATTACATTCATTGGTTATTTGGCCCTGTGCGGCGGTTGTGTGCCCAACTGAGTACGGCCATTCCAGAACGCCCCGATCCTACGGATGGCGGTAAACTCAAGCGCGTGGATGCGGATGATACCTGTCTCCTCCTGCTGGAATTGGCAGATGGCACACCTTGTCAATTGTGCATTAGTTCCGTGACGTATCAGGGACGAGGGCACTTTGTTGAAGTGTATGGCGATCGCGGTACTTTAATCTTAGGCAGTGACAATCAGAAAGATTACGTCCACGGGTTCCATCTCAAAGCCGCATCGGTGGGTAAACCTCTGGCGGATGTAGAAATTCCCCATCGCCTCGCCTTTTCTCAAGACTACACCGATGGGCGTCTAGCACCGTTTATCCGAGTCGTTGATCAGTGGGTACGCGGGATTGATGCCCGTCAAGCCATCACCCCCTCACTCCGAGAAGGGGTGTACTCCCAGCTATTAATGGATTTAACCCATCAATCCCATGACACAGGGCATTGGGTGCAAGTGCCGAGTTTGGATGCATTTTTAGCCAGTGGTTTGTATACCGTGTGATAACACCAAAAACCCCCGCTGCAAAGCGGACTGAGATTCAGACAGCCGGACAAGTCCCTAAGCCCCAATCCACAAACAAATCGCGGGGATCGGTTTCACGTAACCAACTGACAAATCGCTTGTAGTCGGCTGTTGTATAAATCCCAATACACCCAGCCGTCCCTGCACTCGATTGTCGGTTCCAATCAATATGAATTTCAATCCCACTGCGTTGAGTATTACCCGGTTCAACATAACGCACAGGAACAGAGACTGGACCAATCCCACTTTGATGAATGGGTCCATCATACTTATCGGCACCCCCCGCCCAAGAAATATCGCCAATGTACCATTTTCCTTCAGGAATTGGCTCGTATGAACCGGCAACACTTTGGTTTCCTTTGCGGAAGAATTGTCTAGAAGGAGAACCGGAGCAAACCTCTAGTTCATCCTTGAATTGCCCATCTTTGAAATACTCTAACTTTAATTTATAACATCCATAGGGGTCTTTACTCTGAGTCTTTGTCAGTCGGAGATAATTTTTACCTGAAGCCGATGAAGTGGGCGCGGTTTGAGTCGGAGTGGGTTTAGGAGAAACTGATTTTGTAGACGCTGGTTTAGTAGCCGCCACATCTCCCCACAACTTTTCCCAAGTACGAGGACCAACCCGACCATCGGCTTCTGCTAAACCAAAGTAATCCGCCTGAAACGATTTCATCGCTTCCTCGGTTTTCTTGCCAAAGGCACCATCCACTTTCCCGCCATCATATCCCAGATCATTGAGTCGCTGTTGCAGTTCTTTAACATCATCCCCTTCACTTCCCCGGACTAAAATCCGATTGAGTTTGGGTGGATTACTGACCTTAAGAATTGGCTCTCCCTTTCCCGAAACTGAAATCGGTTTTCCCTTAGGAATAGTCTTATCGACCGGGGCAAAACGAAACTCTTTGGCGTTTTTATATTGCTGTAATAGAGTAATTAAATCATCTTTGAGGAAAGTTTCCAAGGTGAGGATTTCAACAACTTCCGAATCGCCCCAAGCCACGATGACATTTTTCTCCCCATCTCGATATCCTTCCAGCCATTTCACCTGCTCTTGGGGAGAGGCTTCAACCTCAATCGGAGTTCCTTGTTCATCTGCTTTTTCAAATAGCGATCGCTCACTTTTTCTGCGATCTACGAGGCCAGGAAGTTTCGTTTGTACGCCGTTTTTTGTCCCTTTTACCCAACGCTCAAATTCATTAGCGGCAGCGGAAAATTCATTAGCTTTCAGTTTTTTCAAAAGGGTACTATCGGCAAAGGCTCCAGTCCCGACGTTATAAGAAAACGATACAATCGCATCAAATTGATTCTGAGTGAGAGAAACCCCACTCACTAACTTCGAGACTTCTTCAGCGACTTTATCACACTCAAATTTAAGAAAAGCTTCAGCTTCTTGTTCCGTAATTTTGTCACCCAAACGAACCTTCTGCCCATTCGGGTATCGTCTCGTTCCATACCCAATGGTTGGGATACCAACAGGGTCTGAGTAAGCGTCTAAATGGAATCCCTCCCATTTTTTAATGACCGTTAAACAATTTGGGGAAATCTTCATACAGACCTGCTACTTTATGGATAAGGTACGAATTAACTCAACATTAATTTACAGCCTGTCTGGGGCGCTTAAAATGAATCCACTTGGCTCAATTGAACCCTGTGCCACCTTGAGCCACAGCGTTGAGTCGATGGATGAGCAGATTTTCATACTCCCTACACATTTAAGATTTACTTTAAGCTGTTACGCCTTTAATTTGTATACCTTCACACCCCACACCCTACACCCCACACCCCTTTCAAAAATTTCTATATTCAATTTAGATGCGCCGCAGCTTATCAATCAACACTCCTCTCCCCTAAAAGGGGAGAACGTTAGCGCAGCGGGACGTAGTCCGAGGGGCGGGGGGAACTAGATTCAAAGTCCCCCAGAATTGGCGGATGCGAGGGGGCATTCCAGG
>DATNQL010000718.1:0-11030 GCA_036704025.1 Stenomitos sp. | reverse complement strand
CTCCCAGTTCTGTGTCCACTTTCAAGGTGCCGCCATGCTGCCCCACAATAATTTCATGAGTGAGTGACAACCCCAAGCCAGTGCCTTCACCTGTCGGTTTGGTGGTAAAGAAGGGATGGAATATTTTCTCGCTCAGCTCTGATGGAATCCCCATACCATTATCACGGACGCGGATTTCTACAGCTTCCCCTAAATGTTGGGTTTTCACCCAAATCGTGGGCGTAAAGACTTCCTCCTCGTGAGATAGTTGTCCCTGTTGGTTGTTCCCCGGCTGTGGTTGATAGTGTTTCTGCTTTGCCTGGACAGCATAACAAGCATTATCAATCATGTTGATAAAAGCGCGGTTAAGGTCGCCGGATACGACTTCCCATTGACCGATAGAATCATCATAGTCTTTGCAAATCACCACATTAAATTGACTATCGATTGCACGTTTACTGTGATACGCTAACTGCACTGCTTGGTCCAGCAAACTGTTGAGGTCAGTGGGTTGGTGTTGACCGCTATCCGTGCGTGCGTGCTGCATCATACTCTGAATAATACTCTCGGCTCGTTGACCATGCTGATGAATGGCGGCAGCATTATCTCGAATGTCGATTAACATCTGTTTAATGTAGTCCCAGGTTTCTGCATCAAGATGTTCCACTTGGTTATCCATTTCTGCGAGAAGTTCCTCGGTTAACTCTACAGAACCCTCGGCATAATTGTTGACAAAATTGAGAGGATTCCTAATTTCATGAGCCACCCCAGCGGTTAAAGCACCCAAAGAGGAGAGTTTTTCTTTGGCAATAATCTGCTTTTGAGCCGCTTTTAAAGCGATGGTTCTCTGTTCGACTTTTTCTTCTAGGGTATAGGAATATGCTTTTAATTGCTCGTTGGCTGTTTCTAAATATTCATAGAGTCGTGCATTCTCTAGGGCAATTGCCACTTGCGAAACTAAGACGTTTAATACCGCCACTCTCTCTTGGGTAAAAGCCCCCACTATTAGATTATTTTCCAAGTAAATAATTCCTTTTAGCTGAGATTGATAAACAATGGGTAAACAGAGGATTGATTTAGCTTGGGAGGACTGAATGTAGATATCTGTGTTAAAGGGTTCGGTAAGCGTCGCGTTATTGAAGACGAGATGCTCTTTGCTCCTCAAGACATAATGAATGACTGAAGTCGGTAAATCTTGGCTGGCTTCAACAGGAATCGATTGTAAAACCATTACAGCATTATTGGCAGCGCTTCCTGTTGCTTCGATAAAAAGTTGGTCATTTTTAAGCAGTAATAACACGGCTTTTTGAGCCGCAGCGTTTTCCAGGAGAATTCTGATTAACGTACTCAGCAAGTTTTCCATGACAATTTCACGGCTAATAGCTTGAGAAAACTTGATAAATGTAGTTAAGTCTAAGAAATTGCTGAAATGACCTGTAGATTTGCTTTCCGTCGTGGTGTGAGTAACTTTGATTTTTGGGATTTCCGGGTTGTGAGTTTGCGTCTTGAGAAAAGGATATCGGGATTCTAAATCTTTAACTTTCGCGATCGCTCCCCAGGTAAAATAAGCATAGTAGGCTTCGAGCATATACGTTTGGCTAACTTTCTCTCGACCACAAGCGATATAAAATTCTGCGGCTAATTCATTTGCTAGCGCTTCTTCCTGAATGTACTTTTGTTGTTTCGCACCTTGAATGGCACAATCATAGTACTCCATAGCGTTCAAAGGATGTTTTAAAATACGCGCTTTTTCCGCCTCTATTAAGTCATATTTATGCTGAAAATTCATAGGTGCATGATATACCCAGCGTTTCATCTTCTCCTGATTGGATTGAACTTGGAGTAAATATTTTTTTCGTTTTCGAGGCGAGAGCGCTGAACAAATTTGCAGGAGTACTAAAGAATGGTAGAAATTATGTTCGGAAACATAGATTGTACCAATGACGGCATCTAAGTAACTTACAGCTCGCTCCGCATGGGCTAGGGCATTGGTATAATCTTTAAAGCCATAAAATAAGATTAGTTTGAATAGGTGGAAACAAAATAAAATCATTCTATAATTGGCTTTCTCTAGCCTAGAAAACATGATTTCTTCTTGAAAAGCATCCCCTGTTAATCGGCAGTGAGATTCAGCTTTACCTGCCAAGTTTAATGCCACCTGTCGGCCAACTTTAAGATAAAAAATTCCAAATTCTTGTTTTAATTTCTGTAGTAAGTCTTCATAAGGCTCGCTCTTTTGAGCAACAACATCTAGATTTTCGCCGCTAAAAAACAAGTACATACAATATTCCGCACTGCCATATCCCATATATTCCGCGTTACCTGTTTCTAACCCCGTTTGAATAGCCGTTAGGAAATTTTTCATGGCTTCCTGAAGAGGTTCTTTCCAAGGTTGGATGTGGCTAGCAAAGACTTTGTGCACTTGGCATTTAATCGGATCATTGGCAAATTGCTCTAATACTTTTAAGGACAATCGTCCAAATTCGTACCCCGCCTCAATATCACCTAATGCACCACAGAGCAGTAAACCGTAAAGACAATATCCGTAAGCGGAGGAGGCAGCATTACCATACTGAACGGATAACTTAACGAGTGACAAAATGACTGGAAATAACAATGGAGGCTGAGCAAAGTAAACTGGAGGAATCAGAGTGGCTAAGATATGAGTAGCTGCCAATTTAGCAGCATCATTCATCTTGGGTAAATCTGCTAATTCAGAAATTTGATTGACTTCAAACCTTAATTCTGACTGCAAACGCTCCGAGATTTGCTCAATATCTGTTGAGTCTTGGGGAAGTGGATTGCCTAATAGCGCCAGAATTTCTAATCCTGTATCAATCGCTGCGATAAAATCACCTTGACTGGTATAAAATTGAATCTTTTTTTCGTAAATTTTTACTTGATCCAGGACTGTTTTTACCTGCTCTAATAAAATATCAATTAATGCCTTCGACTGCTGATAATTAGTATTTAAATATTCCAGCTCAACCGATTCAATATGCAGGGATAATGTTAAATCATACTGATGAATCCAGCTATCTCGAGGAAGCAGCTTAAGTCCTACCTTTAAATACTTAAGCGAGGGTTCATATGCCGTTGCGGCTTTTGCTTTTAGGGCGGCTATTAAATTCAATTGAGCGAGTTTTACTTTTTCTACGGGTTCGGTAATCAACTCAATACCAATATTGAGCTGATTAACAACTTCAAAGATATTTTCTTCAATTTCCGATTCTGGAATAGCTTGCAGTAGCAATTTGCCGATTTTTAGATGTGTTTTTTGTTTTGAAGATTCGGGAATGAGTGAATAAGCAGCTTGCTGCACTCGATCATGTAAAAACTTGTAACCTACTCCAGCAATTGTAGATTTGAGATTTTGAATGGTGGATTGTTTATTTTCCTGGCTGCTACTCAAAAGTTCGGTTTCACTGTCTCCCTCTTTTACTTCAGCTTCCTCCAAAACAAGAGGAATTTTATAGGCTTCACTTAACGGTAGGATTAACCCTAATTGTACAGCGGGATAGAGTTCATTAGCCGTTGTGTTTAAAGACTGTTCACTGACAATTGACAACACATCTAAAGTAAATTTATCCCCGACACAAGCTGCTAATTTTAAAAGTTTGATGGTTGCGTCTGGCAGTTTCTCTATTCTTCTGGCAACCAGTTCTACCACAGTCTGAGTAGCAATCCCTAGGGACTGGATTTCCTCTAGGTACCATTGCCAAGAGGCAGTCTTAAAATCAAACCTTAATAATTTTTCTTGATAAATGGTTTGTAGAAACTGTGTTATAAAAAAAGGATTGCCTTTGCTGATTTGCCAAGTTAATTCTGCTAACGGTTTAATTCTTTCATTTTGCACCTGAGAAAAATGATTTAATCCTAATTTTCTTTCCAAACAATCATTAAAGGTATCAGTTAATAATTGCGTAACATCCGCTAAACTAAGAGGTTGTAAAACAATATTGCTAACCCGTACTCCTGCCTGCCGAATCTCCTCTACTGTCTGAATTAAACGATGGGTAGGACTAACTTCATTATCTCGATAAGCACCGATCAGTAGTAAATATTGACTGTCCGAATCAGTGAGCAGTAATTGGATTAATTTTAAAGTGGCTGAATCAGCCCATTGTAAATCGTCTAAAAAGAGTACTAAAGGATGCTGCTTTTGAGTAAAAACTTGAATAAATTTTTTAAAGACTCGATTGAAGCGATTTTGGGATGCTGTTGACTCTAGTGGTGGGACTTCTGGCTGTTTACCGATAATTAATTCTACTTCTGGGATTACGTCGATCACCACTTGACCATTTGATCCAATAGCCGTTAAAATTTTGTTGCGCCATTCTTGTAATTTAGTATTATTTTCTGTCAGTAATTGACGCATCAGTGAACCTATCGCTTGAGTCAGTGATGCATAGGGAATATTCCGTTTAAATTGGTCGAATTTTCCCGCAACTAAGTAACCCCGGTGGGGAGTAATCGGTTTATTTATTTCATTAACCATAGCCGATTTCCCAATACCAGAGTAACCACTAACGAGCATCAACTCAATTTTGAATTGCTGTTGATTCTGTATTTCTCCCCTAGAAACTCGATTAAAAGCAGCTAATAGTTGATTGACTTGGGTTTCTCGACCATATAATTTTTGTGGAATTAATAACTGGCTTAAAATATCTAAGCGTCCTGGACTAAAATTATCAATTTCTTGTTGCTGGGTGTATGAATTGATACAAAATTCTAAATCAGCTAACAATCCCGCTGCACTTTGATATCTGTCTTCCGCATTCTTGGCCATTAACTTCATAACAATGCTTGAGATGGCTGAAGGAATTTCTGGATTCAATTGCTCTATAGGTGTGGGAGATTGAGCAATATGGCTATAAACAATCTCTAACGGATCATGACTCTGAAACGGCAATTGACCCGTTAGCATTTCATATAAAGTAACACCTAAAGAATAGAAGTCTGTCCGATAGTCAAGGGTACGATTCATTCTCCCTGTTTGTTCGGGAGACATGTAAGCCAGAGTCCCTTCAACAGAATTAAAATTTTTGACGATAGGGTTTTCTTTAGACAGTCGTGAGGCAATGCCAAAGTCATTTAATTTAACAAGGTTTGTCTGAGAGTGAATGATGATATTACTGGGTTTAATATCTTTATGAATAATCTGATTTTGATGCAAGTAATCTAAAGCTTGAGTGAGTTGAATAGCAATTCTCAAACAAGTCATGAGGGGAAGTTTCTCGGTTTGCAAATGTTGATCGAGAGAATGACCCCCAAAGTCTTCGAGAAGTAGTGCTAGACGATGGTTAAACGTTTCCAGGCTTAGGGCTTTGACAATATTAAAATGCTCTAAATGTTGCCGAATTTGATATTCGTGCTTGAGGTGGGTAATGGCTTCAAGGCTAGGATACTGAGCTTTGAGGAGTTTGAGGATAGTTGGCTCTGGCTGAGAGGGGATCTGTCCTCGATAGATAATTGTTTCGATGCCTTCGTGCAGAGTGGCAATGATTTGGTATTGAGATAAAAGATTCATCTTTGATGAGCTTCTTAGAGTGAAAACTCTATCTTGACGCAGATTCACATCTTCACTCAGAAACTCTTAACTCAAGGCCATACTGCACCCTACGCGAAGGTTGTTAAGCTCATCATCATTTAATTGGCATCACCGCGTCTCCCCGTCTGGCTGTCTTTTGGGCAATCTACGTTATGCAACTTCTTGTTGGCACATCAGCTTATTTATGATTTATGGGTACCAACTTTGATACCACTGCTCCATTTGTTCAATCTCAGCCGTTTGACTGGTGATCATAGACTGCGCCAAATTGCGGAGTTCAGGGCGTTGGCTAGGGCTAAGAAGTCTTGTCGCCATCATCACAGCCATCTGGTGATGGGGGATCATTTGCTCAATAAACTCTCGGTCGAAATCAGTCGCATTTTCCAAGGCGGATAAGTCCGTACCCATGCCACCCATACCCCTACAGCCCATGCGACCCATGCCCATTCCAAGACCCCGGACAGGCCGTGTATTGTTGGCTTGCGGTTGTACAAATCGGTTGTTCCTATTTCGACCCATACCCATGCCCATACCCGGTTGCCAAGTCGGTACATCCGTGCCGTACCACTGTCTATACCAGGTTCGCATCTCCTGAATTTCTTGGGTTTGAGTCGTTTTAATTGCCGCCGCCAGCTTTTTAATCTCAGGATGTTTCGCCCGACTCAAGGCCAAATCTGCCATTGCCACCGCCCCTTCATGGTGCGGAATCATCATCACAATAAAGTGTTGATCCGGTTGACCCATCATTCCCCCTCTGAAGGGCACTGGGGTCGTTTGAGCGGGAGGGGTCGTTTGAGTAAGTCTGACTGATTGAGTGGGAGCGGCCTCCGCTTTAGCGATGAGATTCGCTGTAGGTATGGCTTGCAAGGAAGGTTTACTGGTAGCGATTCCTAACAAGGCTGTGACCGTACTGCCTGCGAGAAAGCCTGCAAGGCTGTAAATCATCAATTCTTTATTCATCTGCCCACCTCATCCCTCTTGAGGGCAACGAAGGTTACTGTTGCATATAGCCATATGGTTATATTTTACTCCAAAGAGGCGACTTACGAGATACCAATTCCATCGGTTCATCGTCTCCTGTCTACTCTTACTCGGTTGAGTACGGCTGGTAAGCTATTGCAACGTTTGAAGTGTAACTCATCACTCCAAAGCATCTGACGTTAAGATGGGCATTAACGAGGTCTCTACGATTAATGGCTCATATTGTTGTAATTGGTGCGGGAATTGGAGGATTGCCAACGGCTTATGAGCTAAGGCATTTACTTCCGCAACAGCATCGGATTACGCTAATTGCCAATACGCCAAAATTTACGTTTATTCCCTCACTGCCTTGGGTAGCGTTGGATTTAACTCCATTAGCACAGATACAGCTCGATATCGATCAGCTACTAACTGGCAGAGGGATTGATTGGGTGATGGGGAGCATCACGAACATTGACCCTCATCGGCAACAGCTCACTGTAGGAGAAACCGCGATCGCTTACGATTATGCCGTGATCGCGACCGGCGCAGAATTAGCACTGGATGTCGTACCCGGTTTGGGCGCAATTGACGGTTATACCCAATCGGTGTGCAATCCCCATCATGCCTTGATGGCGCGGGAAGCATGGGTTCAGTTTATGGAAAATCCCGGCGCGTTGGTGGTGGGCGCGGTACCGGGAATCAGTTGTATGGGGCCAGCTTATGAGTTTGCTCTCCTGGCAGATTTCGTGTTGCGAAAGCGGGGATTACGCGAACGGGTACCCATTACCTTTGTGACACCAGAACCTTATGCGGGTCACTTGGGTATTGGAGGCATGGCGAATTCTGCACAGTTGGTGAAGAATCTGTTGGCACAACGTCAGATTTCAGTGATTGAGAATGTCGCGATTCAAGAGATTAGTCCCCAAAAGATTTCTTTCACCGATGGTCGCACAGTACCCTTTACTTACTCCATGCTGCTGTCCCCGTTTCGAGGAGCCAAGTTTTTGCGAAATGCTTCAGGATTAACAGATGCTCAGGGATTTTTGCCAGTGCTCCCGACTTACCAGCATCCCCAGTTTCCCTCTATTTATGGGGTGGGTGTGGCGGTACAGCTCAAACCACCTCAAGCCACTCCTATTCCGATTGGGGTTCCCAAAACTGGTCAGATGATCGAATCGATGGGGATGGCCGTCGCGCACAATATAGCGATTGAGTTGGGGGTGATTTCTGCGGCACGGGTGACTCCAACCCTTGAGGCGATTTGTTTAGCCGATTTTGGCAATACGGGAATTGCCTTTATTGCTAATCCCGTTTTACCTGATCCCGTTACCGGACAACGGCGACGAGCGATCGCACTTCAAGGGCGTTGGGTGAGTTGGAGTAAAAAGGCTTTTGAGCAATTTTTCCTCGCCAAGATGCGCTGTGGTCTATCTGTACCTTGGTTCGAGCGTTGGGGATTGCGAGCGATTGGTTTGTCACTCGTTGAACCCATTGAAGGCCAATCAATCATCACTCATGAGTTTTAAACGTCAACTTGGCTGATAGGCTTCTCCTTTCAACCCCATTAGCCAAACAGCAATTTTATTGACAGCTAAATAACTATGTGGTTGTATAGTTTTAGGCGCAAAAAGCAACCCTTGGCTGGTGCGCTGAACATCATTCTATTTATCGAACTTCATAAGGAGTGGTTTATTCAATGACAACCGCTTTAACTCGACGCCCAGGCAATGACCTGTGGACGCGATTTTGCAATTGGGTTACGAGTACCGAAAATCGGCTCTATATCGGCTGGTTTGGCGTATTACTGATTCCCACTGCTCTCACGGCAACTATAGTCTTTGTTTTGGCGTTTATTGCCGCACCTCCCGTTGATATCGACGGGATTCGCGAACCGGTTTCTGGTTCTTTGCTTTATGGCAACAACATCATTACAGGTACTGTTGTCCCAACTTCTGCGGCGATTGGTTTGCACTTTTACCCGATGTGGGAAGCCGCTTCCCTGGATGAATGGCTTTATAATGGCGGGCCTTATCAATTAATCGTGTTCCATTTCCTGATTGCCATTTATGCTTACATGGGTCGGGAATGGGAACTCAGCTATCGTCTGGGGATGCGTCCTTGGATTGCGGTCGCCTTCTCTGCTCCTGTAGCAGCAGCAACGGCTGTGCTGTTAATTTATTCCATCGGGCAAGGTAGTTTCTCTGATGGGTTGATGCTAGGAATTAGCGGCACGTTCAACTTCATGATTGTGTTTCAGGCAGAACACAACATCCTGATGCATCCCTTCCACATGATGGGAGTGGCGGGTGTGTTCGGAGGTGCCCTGTTTGCTGCCATGCACGGTTCTTTGGTGACTTCTAGTTTGCTCAAAGAAACGACCGAAAGCGAATCGGCAAATTATGGCTACAAGTTTGGTCAAGAGGGAGAAACATACAACATCGTAGCGGCTCATGGTTACTTCGGACGCTTAATCTTCCAGTATGCCAGCTTTAATAATTCGCGATCGCTCCACTTCTTCCTGGCGGCTTGGCCGGTAGTAGGCATCTGGTTCGCTGCCTTGGGTATTAGTACAATGGCATTTAACCTGAATGGGTTTAACTTCAACCAGTCAATCCTAGATTCTCAAGGACATGGCATCGATACCTGGGCAGATATCATCAACCGCGCCAATTTGGGGATTGAGGTGATGCACGAACGCAATGCTCACAACTTCCCCTTAGACTTAGCCGCAGCTCCAGCACAACCTGTTGCCTTGACAGCTCCTGTCATTGAGGGTTAAGCCTCTCACTCGTCGTTCTCCTTCCATACTTTACGATTAAAACTAATCTGCATTCCCTTCTCTAGGAAGTGCAGATTAGTTTTTTAGATTGGATACCCAGTACGCTTACAAAAATTGTGCTTTTGACTCAGATCATATCTGGTGAATAACCCATCATCAAATCAACTCCTGTTCGTATTCGGTGATGAATTGCCCCTCGAAAAAAGACTCAATTCCTCACTGCAAACTCTACATATAGCAAAAGGCAGACCGGAGCTTTAGTGAGGACAGAGGGCATAAGAGAGAAGGGAAAAGATTGACGAGTCTTGGTTTCAGTATTGAGCTTTGTCCTACTCCCTTCCCACCAGAAGATTACTTATTCTCCACTCCCCCAGCTTCCCCAGCTTCCCCAGCTTCCCTAGCTTCCCCAGCTCCCTCAGCATAGGTATTCTTAGAGCGGGAAGGGAGTAATTGCCTTGGCGACTGCTATATATTCGGAGTATGCACTTAAGGCTATATCACTATAAAGTTATATGAAAGCTCCAGGGCATTAGGAAAACCAAGCAACCCACGATACTTAAGCTATACTGAGCGACAATACGTTCCTTAAAAGTAAATCGCGGATCAACCTTGATAGGGGTGGCATCATCATCGACTAACATTGACTGCGCCTAATCTAGATAATCGAACGGAGCTACTTTCTCACTCAATGGCAACTCTAAACTTGCTTCGCTCTGGAGAGTTAGCAGGAAGCAAACGATTCAAGCTTTCCTGCGGACTGACTCAATTTCCATCAGAGATTTTTGATTTAGCCGATTCCTTAGAAATCTTGGATCTATCGAATAATCATTTGAGCGCTTTACCCGATGAATTTGAACGGTTGAAGCACCTCAAAATTGTTTTCTTTACCCATAATGATTTTGAGGAAATTCCAGAGGTACTTTCCCAGTGCCCTAACCTCAAGATGGTGAGTTTTAAATCCAACCAGCTTGCAACTGTTGGCGAAGACACCCTACCGCCTTCGATCCGCTGGCTGATTCTTACCAACAACCAAATTGAGAAGCTACCCGCATCCTTCGGCAACATGAGCCATTTACAAAAGCTGATGCTGGCTGGCAACAAGCTCGAGTCACTCCCAGAGGAGATGGCTTCATGCCTGAATCTAGAGCTGATCAGGCTTTCGGCGAATCAGCTCCAAGAACTGCCTCCCTGGTTATTCACCCTTCCTCGGCTGTCTTGGCTAGCGTATGCTGGCAACCCCTTCTGTAGCACAGACACGACAACAAAGCCAGAGCTACCAAACATTGACTGGGCTGATTTAACACTGGGGGAAATCCTTGGGCAAGGTGCTTCTGGGGTGATTTATCAGGGGCTGTGGACGAACCAACTGGCTCAACAAGAGGTTGCCATTAAGATATTTAAGGGTGAGATTACAAGTGACGGGTTACCGGCTGATGAAATGGTGGCAAGTCTGGCGGCTGGGTGCCATGACAATCGGGTTAACGTGCTAGGCAAGCTTACCAACGAACCGGAACAGCAAGAAGGGCTGGTGTTTTCCTTCATCTCCCCTGATTACAAAAACTTAGGGCAACCGCCGGACTTTGACACCTGCACCAGAGATACCTACAGTGCAGATGCCTCATTCTCTTTGCCCGTTATTGTCAACCTGACGCAGGGTATTGCCTCTGCTGCCGCACACCTTCATAGCAAAGGGATTATGCATGGCGATCTCTATGCTCACAATATTCTGGTCAATGAAACAGGACATAGTTTGCTCGG
>DATNQL010000717.1:0-7696 GCA_036704025.1 Stenomitos sp. | reverse complement strand
GAAACACCCTTCAACTGCTCGGCGGTAGGGCTTGACTCTATAGCTTTTCAAGAGTTTCGGGAAATGATGAGCAATGATGAAGCCATTCTAGGATTAATTGAGCGTTATATGGAAGAATCTCCCAACTTGTTACAATCCATGCGCGAGGTGCTAATGTCAACTCACCAGCAGATGTTAACTGAACAAGAGGCCATAGAATTTCAGCGAATGGCTCACTCGCTCAAGTCAACCAGTGCGATGTTTGGTGCCAAGCATCTCGAGCAACTGTGCCAAGACTTGGAAATACAGAAATCTCCTGGTTCTATAGCCGTTTTGACCGAACTTTTATTACAGGCGAAAACTGAGTATGAAAACGTGAAGACAGCATTGCTGCAAAAGCACCAGCAACTGAAGAATCAATAGAGGAAATGATTCAGGAGACTGTAGCTTTCCTTCTGGAATTTTACTTTTTTTACTGTTTCATTCTCCTTGGTTTTAGGTGTTTAAGATTCCTCTTTTCCAACGTAGCTGACTCTCCCCAGAGTAACAAAAGAAGGTTTAAAGCGTACACATGTGGAATGCTCCTGTGACAAACGAGAGGGAAAACTTTGCTTAACTCACGGGTTCTTCTTCCTCTACCAGGGAAACCTCTGGTGATTTTGCAGGCATGGGGAAGATTAAGCGAAACGCCTCCTGACGCTGATTGGATGATTCTGAGGCATTATTCCACAACGTTTCGTAAAAGAAGAACGATACCCCAGCAAATCCCCGTTGTCGCACGGCATCAACTTGTTGCTGAATTTGTGACAGGGAAATCGGTTTATTTTTTAACCCGCTCAAAATGCCAATTCCGGTTGGGATATGGCGTTTTGCCGCCTTAAGTTCCGGTTGCTCTAATTCTTTGATGAAGGTGTTGAAGTTGTCCCGATAAATCTGCACAATCAGTTCCTCCACAAAACCTCGTTGCTCCCAAGTCGCCCAGTCCGCTAAAAAGAATTGATAAGACTCTTTTTGGGGGTTGGGAGAAACAGAAATGATTACATCATTTTTACGGTCTTTAATCGCTCGGAATAACTTGCCCAGGAAATCAGTAATTTTGTTGGCTCGCCAGCGTACCCATTCTGCATTTTGAGGGTCAGTGGAAGGCGCTTTACCTTGATGTTCTTGTTTGTATAATTGCACGGTGTAAGCATCATACCCAAACTCAGAGGGCAAGCCGAAGTGGTCATCTAATTGGATGCCATCAACGTCATACTTATCCACCACTTCAATGACTAAATCTTGGATGAACTGCTGTACTTCTGGCTTGAAGGGGTTGAGCAGGACGCGATCGTGAATCGGATTTTTAGGGTCATCTTGCTTAATCTTTGTACCATCCCGGCGATTAGTGAGCCAATCTGGGTGGCGCTTCGCTAACTCAGAATCAGCCGGTGCCATCAAGCCAAACTCAAACCAAGGGATGACTCTCATGCCTTTTTGATGTCCCTGCTCAATCATCTCTTTGAGCATGTCTCGTCCTTGGGTGCCTAAGTCTGGGTTAAGCTTGGCGTCTAACGGCGTCACTAATCTCATGGCTTTGCCTGTTGCCTTTTCGGCTACTTGGCTGGGGTAGAGAGTATGCCCCCAATTCCAGACGGTAGGGTAGAGGGTATTGAAATTTAGCTCTTGTAAGCGCTGGATCGCATTGGTGACATTCTCGCTGGAAAATAGGACATCGCTATCGATATTCGTCAGCCATACTCCTCTTAACTCCGTTTTTGCCTGATCAGACGAGGAGCTTCCCGCTTTGGCGATGTACTGAGAAGGGATAAGTGCTGTGGTTTCAGTCGCTTGACACAAGAATGCCGCCACATCGGCTCGACTCGCGAACTGATTGGGATTCAGGTTGCGAACATTGGGATAATTAACCACTAATTGTTTTTCTGTGGCAGCGGCGATCGCACCTTTGGCATAGTCAGGAATTCCGGCGGCGTCTGCGAAAGCTCCATTCAATGTCTCAACTGTCGGCTGAGTCGGTACATACTTTAACCCACTTGCTAAGGACACCAACGCCTGCACGCGGGGAATCTTTTGATTAGGTTGGAAGACACCACCGGGATAACCCGCGATGAATCCTGCTTGGTAAGCCTTACGAATCGCCTCACTCGCCCAAGAATTGCTGGGAACATCCGCAAACTTTCCTCCTGTACGGACGATAGGGGCATCCGGAAACGCGCTCCCCAGCATGGCGGCAAACTCTGCTCTGGTTACAGGCGCATTCGGCTTAAACGTACCGTCCGGGTAACCCCTGATCATCTGCTTCTTTATCAGTTGTTCCAGACAAGGTTGTGCCCAATGCCCTTGGATATCATTCACCTTTGTCTGAGAAAGCGCTGCCGTTGGCTTTAGCACCACTATGGTTAAGCCCAAGATAAATAAGAATACTAACCAAGCCTGACGCCCAAAAGCGCGGCTAAAAGATACAAGCCCGTTTGCACAAGCTTCTAATATGTTTTTGAGAAACCGCTTCATAGGTACCGCACTAGATATAAAACTATTCACGCCAGCAGCTTGGACTAATCAGGATTGACTTGACTAGCGGGGTAAAGGTTGCAGAGCAAAGACTATAGCATTGCAAAAAACCGTACCGTGAGCAATTGGGGATTCCCGATTGATACCCAGTTGCATTCATAGGTAAGCTGATGTGCAGCTAAATTGCCATAGCGAAATTGTCATAAGGGATGTGGGATGTGGGGTGTGGGGTGTGGGGTGTAGGGTGTGGGGTGTGGAAATAGGCTTTCTTAAATGCGTCACAGTTTATCACATTCATTTTCTAGGCGTCCCCGCGTCCCCGTGTCAGTCTTAACTGCTATGTTTGAACGCAACTGCATATGAACTCCAGTGGCGATCGCACTCTGTTGAGAACAGTTCCAAGAAGCGATTGAACGGTTAAAGGTCAAGGTTCTGAACTTCTTGCATCTAAGTTACTCGTCAGATTTTCCCTTGAGAAGCGACATGAAATAGGGGCATCAATGAGCCAGATTATGAAGGTTCTGTGAAGGAACAGTTTTAACGGCTTTTAGGAAGTAACATAACTTAAGCTTATGAGTTAAGGGAATTTATGTTATTAGGTGAACATAATTTTTTCACAAATTGTTAACATTATCCGCAACTTGTAAAGCAATATACCTTTATTGGGCACTTAACATTTAATGAGCCGTTACATTTATCAGTTTTTACAACACGTATATAGATAAAAATTAGATAAACCTACTGCTATAAATAAATTTTTAGAGGTAATAAACTCTAATATGCACAGGAAGTTGTCTCAATGATTGTAGGAGTTAAAAAAATAAAAGAGGTTTCATTGCTGCCTGATTAAATTGATTCTTAGAACGAGCCAGGTCAGTGATTATTGCTTTACTGATGACTTAGAAGGGTCATAAATTCCTGAAGCTAGTTGGGTACAAGATTGCCTCATATCATGATTTTTTCCGGGTGGCGAGGGAATCGTAATGCTCGCTTACTAAACATACGACAGCTAGTCATTTTTTATATCACCCTTTTGGTGGAAGCAGAACAAAATTATTACCTGTCAGAATTTTTAGGAAGCTCTTAATCGATTGAAATCCCCATTTTACATAAAGCAAACAAACTCATAGAGAGGGTGTTGAACAAGAAAATCTGAGGACAGCACGGTAAAAAGCCTTTAAGTTGCCAATCTAACTTGCGATCTTGAATGGTAGAAACTCGTTAAGTAGCTACACACTAAAGAATACTGATGAAAAGATGCTTTAGGCAAAAATTTGTTAAATTTTATTGCAACTTCGAGGAATTATCAAGTCGCTGAGTGTTGTCTTAAGCAGCAAATCTCGGCTATTCATGGGAGATCACGAAATCAACAGAATTTCTCTAGGAAGAATCAATTGACTTAGCGATTGAGCTTTAAAAAAACATGACAGAAGATAATACTACAGAAAACGAAAAATTGGAAGACGTATTTGTCAGCAACAAGCGCTCATTCAAAAAACTGGAAAGAGCTATCCAAATGTCCCAAGGCCAGTTTTCACTCATCTTGATGTGTTGCAACTGCTCATCGATGCGGCGGCAAGTGGTGAAACAACTGTCAAAACGTTGCTACATTCAAATCCAGGAACTAATTCTGCATCCATCGGTGAATACTCTATTTACAACGATACTCACTGCCATTGAAGAACCACCCCCACCAGCTTTAATGGTTTTCGGGCTAGAGTCAGTCGTTGCCATTGAGCAAGTATTAAGTGCAACCAATTTAGTTCGGAATGAGTTTCCCAAACACTTCCCTTTCCCACTGATCCTATGTATTAATGATGAGCTTTTACAACAGCTCATTCGACTAGCGCCTGATTTCAAGAGTTGGGCCGCTAACCCCATTCGGTTTGAAGACCCTAAAAGTCAATCGCTCCATGTAACACCCATTACGGCTTAAGGGTCAGGAAATCTTAATAGAAGAAGGACGTACCCTTGTACGCCCTTATCAGTATTTACTATGCGTCATCCTCAAAGGAGTCGCCTCCAAAAGGCTGAACACCGATGTTAGGATATTCATCATCGCTAGGACGAAAAATCCTTACTACTCCTTCCACGAGGTACTGAAGTGCTTCTTTTAACCACTTGAAGATAGACATAGCTTTTCCTCCCTTTGGTCGGTTCTTATGAAGAAAAACTCAAAAACTATCGCTTTCTTTCAGCGGATCTTTCTCTCCACCTTTATTGTAACTGGGTTTCTTGTCCGTCGAGGGAAAAGCTTACGGTTCTTTACCTTTCTCCGTTCTCTGGCACTCGTGTTGAAGGATATAATCAGGCTAAGACTTAGGGAGCGCGTCGCTAATCCGCCCTTGCGAAAATTTCAGGTTCAATAGCGATAAAGCCAAAATAACTAAAAACAAAACTAGCCCAATTGTACAAGCATAGCTGATTTCCAACTCTGAAAAGGCTTGCTCATACAGATAATAAACAATAGTTTTGGAGCTGTTGCGTGGCCCCCCTTGAGTCATAATGTAAATTTCTTCAAATACCTTGGTTGCCGAAATGGCAGAAATCACAGCGACCAAAATGAGATAGGGTCGCATTAATGGGATAGTAATATCCCAGTGCTTTAAATAGCCATCCGAACCATCCATCGCCGCCGCTTCGTAGAGTTCAGCCGGAATCGATTGTAAGCCAGCCAGGTAAATGACCATGTAATAGCCCAATCCTTTCCAAATGGTTACCGCCATCACGCTAAAAATCGCCCATTTTGGGCTAGTCAACCAGGGAATGCCATCTTTTAACCCCAGTTGGGCAAGGAATTGATTGAAAAGACCGTTTTCTGCATAAAGCCATTTCCAGGCAATTCCAGCAACCACCATTGAAATCACCACAGGCGTATAAAACGAGGCTCGAAACCAGTTGATTCCCCGGAGCTTCTGGTTGACTAAAAGTGCTAAACCTAAGGGGAGAATCACTAAAATGGGTACAACAATCATCAGATATAAGACAGTGTTTACCATTGTCGTCCTCACGACAGACCCTGGTGCCCCCAACTCTCTCCATAAACGCTCAAAGTTGGCTAAACCAATCCATTGTGGTGTTTGAGTCAGGTCATATTCATATCGGGTAAAACTCAGGTAAAACGCTTGAAGTGCTGGCCAAAATACAGTCAGACCTAAAACCAGCAGGGCAGGAATTAAAAAAAGGTAGGGTGTAAGGTGTCTTTTTGTCAGCAGTAAATTTTTAGGCATCTAACCAAATCAACGGATAACAAAATTGTGAAATTCACGCTAATAGGTATGGATTGAATCCGACGCATTACTGTTGAAGTTAGCTCCATTTAACCCCAGCGTTACTGATAATAAAAAAAAGTGTAGCCTATTTAACAGTTTATAGGCATAGAACTTAGTGTAATCTTATAGTTCTAAAGTCCATATCTTGGCAAACAGCAGAGCTGAGCACTACAAAGCTAGCTCGTTTGCGGTTTTAGCAGGTTTTATTGTTAAGCGTGAGCCTTGTAGTTCTTGCGCTTTCTGTAGAGAACAAAAAGTTTATTGCCTTCACGGTGCTATCTATTGTCAACTTAGCCACTCGTTGTATACCAGTTGACAGCTTGAAGTTGGATCTAGCATCCAGCCCATAGGAGTCTTGATTCATGAGAGTCCTAAACAGGCTTGGGGCATTGAAAAGTCAGACACAGCCGCCATTTATTTGAGCAAACTATAGCAGTGGAACCAGCTACGATCGCACAAACAATCCTTTCCCAGCCGTCCCAGCCCGCACAACGGGTGGTTGGTGAGCATCAAGACGATGTTTGGCAAGCTCTCTATGCCGCGATCCCAGTTCCCTTAGTGATTTCTCGGTTTTCAGACGGTACCATTCTCTATGCCAATGAATATTTTTGCTCAACCTTTGCTCTGGACAATCAGGAGCTTAAGGATAGGGCAGGGCACCCCAGCGGAGGCGATCGCTATACCCTAGACTTTTACTATGACCCAACCGACTGGCAGACATTGTTGCAAGTGTTCACCAGTCAGAGGTACCTCCGGGATTACAAAGTCAGAATGAAGAAGGCAGATGGTACCCTCCTGTGGAGTTCTGTTTCCCTGCAATGGCTGAACTTTAACGGCGAAGCTGCCATGCTGGGAGTCTTTGGCAACATCACCGCATACCAGCCACAACTGGCAACACAACTTCTGTGTGAACGTGAAGTCAAGTTTTGCACGCTGGCAGAAACGATGGCTGCCGCCACATTTATTTACCAGAACTCTCGTCTGTGCTATGTCAATTCAGCACTGTGTACGATTACAGGTTACTCTCAGGTTGAGTTACTGGGGATGAATGTTTGGGATTTGCTGCATCCAGACTACCACAGCCTCATGGGAGAGGGGGAGATGGAGACCGGAGCTTTAGGGAGGAGGGAAGAATGCCTCCACTCCCATTCCGAATTCCCCACAAGCCTTGATCCCGTCACCCCCTCATCCCTTCATGCCCAAAATTTCGCTTCAGTCCCTTCACATCCCCAGGCTCTGGTGAAGAGTCGCTACGAAGTCAAGATTCTCACCAAAACGGGTAAAGCGGGTTGGCTGGATGTGACAACGCGAACCATTGATTTTCAAGGACAACCAGCCGTCTTAGCCAGCGCCTTTGATATTACCCGTCATAAACAAGCAGAGGAGGCTTTGTCCGAAAGCCAGCGTACCCTCTCAACCTTAATGAAAAACCTGCCAGGAATGGCTTATCGTTGTCGCCTGGACTGGAACTGGACGATGGAGTTTGTCAGCGAAGGATGTTTGAGTCTGATCGGTTACCACCCGATAGATTTGATCGAAAACCGAACGATTGCTTGGAATACCATTATTCATCCCGACGATCGCGATCGCGTCCAGTCTGAAGTGCAAACAGCTCTCCAGCACAACCAGCCTTATCAAATCGAATATCGGCTGACAACGGCGACGGGAGAACAAAAATGGGTGTGGGAACAAGGTCACGGTGTCTCCTCTGCAACAGGAGAATGGCTGGCTCTAGAAGGTTTTATTACAGATATCACACCACGTAAGCGAGCCGCCGAGGAACTTCAGCTCCTGCAATCGCTGACTCAGTCTATCAGTGAAGCACCCGATTTTGACATGGCAATCGAAGTCGCCTTACGTCAGGTATGCGAGGCAACCAACTGGGATTTTGGGGAAGCCTGGATTAAGAGTGCGGACGGTTCCGTTTTAGAATG
>DATNQL010000716.1:0-5140 GCA_036704025.1 Stenomitos sp. | reverse complement strand
ATTGAGGAACTCTACATGTTTGGAGAAACAGGCTTTCAAGACTCTTGAGTCTGATTAATCATGTGTAAGCCACACTCCTTCTTCCCTGCATCTTCCCACCACCAACGACCTTCCCGCTCATGTTGATTAGGTAACACGGGGCGAGTACAGGGTTCGCAACCAATGCTAATAAAGCCGCGCTCATGCAAAGCGTTATAGGGAACTTCATAGGAGCGAATGTACATCCAAACATCCGTGGATGACCAATTGGCAAGCGGGTTAAATTTAATCAGTTGACGCTCATCGGTTGAGAAGGCATTATCCACTTGAACCACAGGCACACTGGCGCGTGTGGATGGATTTTGGTCTTTGCGTTGTCCTGTCACCCAGGCATCCAGAGTCGATAGCTTGCGGCGCAGAGGGGCAACCTTACGAATATCACAGCATTCCTTGTGTCCATCCTCATAGAAGCTGAACAGCCCTTTTGCCTTAACTAAAGCTTCGATTTGGGCGGCGTCGGGATACATGATTTCGATCGCAATCCCGTAATGCTTTCTGACGCGATCGATAAACTGATAAGTTTCGGCATGAAGACGACCGGTATCGAGGCTGAAGACTTTGATATCTGGATTAATCTTGTGCGCCATGTCAATCAGGACAACATCCTCGGCACCACTGAACGAGATGGCAAGGTTGTCAAATAAATTCAACGCACGTTCGAGAATTTTTTGTGGGCTTTGGCGGGACAGTTCCGTCTCAAGCGTCGGAATATCAAGTGAAGCAACGTTCTGTTGGGTGAACTGCACCATAGTGGGTGTTCTCAAGAAAAGGATCGTCTCGTTGCAACATCATATCTTATCAAGTTTAGCCTTGAGTACACCTTGTCAGAGAAGGGGTACGCCAACCCAAAAGCGATAGCGAAGCGCTGCTGCAAAGCAGATCGCATTCTCAGCTCTGGTATAGGATAAAAAGGCTGTCTGGCATTGGTGAGCTTCACCGTTTGGTCAAGACGGGTTCAATAACTGTGCAGCTACGCTCCTAGGAAGAAACAATGTCGTGGATGGAATTGAGCCTCGATACAACACATGAGGCGGTGGATTGGGTTTGTACGCTGTTGGCTGAGATTAAAGATATTAATGATGTTCGGATTACACAATACGCTGACTCCAACCGATCCCAGCCGGCTGAGGGGGATGTATCACAACCCAGTTGGACGTTTACGATTCGCTTCTATTTAAACCACGAGGCATGTTCGCGACAAGATGTGGAAAAAATCGTTACTCTGCTGTTGCCCCTAAACCGCACGGGACTTGCAACGGAGCTTCAAGTGAGAGTGGTGGATGATAAACCCACACAGGACGAAGGACTCAACCCCTTCCGCAATCGGATCGGGAAACGGTTCGTTGTACTCACTCCCGATGCACTTTATCAATCTGAGGCCGCTAACGACATACCCTTAAGATTGAAGACAACCCTCTCCTTTGGCAGTGGTCTACATCCAGCCACCATGCTTAGCCTCCGACTCCTTGAGCGGTACATTGTCCCCAGCATGAATGTCCTCGACCTTGGCTCGGGTTCTGGCATTCTAAGTATAGCGATGGCGAAGCTTGGGGCAACAGTTTTAGCCTTAGATAATGATAGTACCGCTGTACAAGCGACTCAGGATGCTGTTTCTTGGAATGGTGTAGAGCAGCAAGTAACGGTGATGGAAGGGAGCCTCGGAGGTGGAAGTGACTTGGGGCATTGGATGGGCGGAAATACGACGGAAAATATACCCAAAATCGAGGCAACAGAAAGGTTTGATGGGATTGTTGCCAATATCCTGGCGCGGGTGCATATTGCCCTGGCTGATGACTTTCATCGTGCGTTGCGTCGGACGGCTACCCATCCGGGACTCTTGATTACAGCCGGTTTTACGAATGATTATGAGGGAGAGGTTACCTCCTCCTTAACAGAGGCAGGGTTTGAAACCATTGATTGTGAACGCTTTAATGAGTGGGTGGCTCTTGCCTATCGCCTTGCCTAATGCGATCGCAATTAATCCTGTGCTCTATCGAGATTCGGTAGGGGCACGACAGGCCGTACCCCTACCCGTCTAGTCTACTGCTTCAATGGGACTTAGAACGAATGGCGCTGACTTAAGCTGAATGTTACTGACTTAAGCACTCTCCTACCTCACCAATGAACCCTTGTGCAGGGGGTCTGGGGGAGGCACTTCGTCCCCCAGTGGGGGGTTTGGGGGGAAACCCCCCAATCTGGGTTTTTCCAACAAACGATCACTTGTTCCTTAAGTCAGTGACATTCGACTTAGAACGGTGGTCGATTGGTGGGTGATTGGTAGTAAACTTTAGACCCTTGATCGGGGACAAAATGACAAGCCCAGTAAGAGCGTACAAAGCTCTTCCAAATTGGCTCGTCAGATTTGCGATAAAGCTCGCCCAACACGGGCTTAATCGCTTCTGTTGCAGTCTTTAAGTGGTAGTGTGGCATATTCAGAAAGATGTGATGAGCCACATGGGTACCAATGTCATGATGGATGGGATTGATCAAACCGTAGTCGCGATCAATCGTAGATAATGCCCCTTTGAGGAAATACCAATCATCCCCGCGATACCAAGGGATATCCGGTTCTGTGTGATGCAGGAAGGTGACTAGAGCCAGCCACATCACAAATATTAGATAGGGAACGAAGTAGTACTTGAATAAAAATAGCCAACCAAACTGATAGGTTAGCCCGCCTAAGAAACCGACCATCAATACCCAGAGGGCAGTACTGGTCAACACATCCCACTTTTCTGAGGGACGGAAGAGGGGACTGCTGGGCAGAAAGTGGGAACCTTCCCGATCCGGCGATCGACGAAATAGATAGATCGGGTAACCGAGCAATGGTAAGTAGAAGCGGATCAGCTTTTCATACCAGGGCATCTGCTCATATTTAGTCTGGGACACGGGATACCAGCTTTCATCGGTATCCAGGTTGCCCGTGTTGGCATGATGAGTTCTGTGGCTAATTCGCCAACCGTGGTAAGGCACCAGGATGGGGATATGGCAAAGATGCCCAATGAAGCTATTCAGCCATTTGAGCTTAGAGAAGGAGCCATGTCCACAGTCGTGTCCAACCACAAACAAGGCCCAAAACATGGTTCCTTGCATTAACCAGAAAATTGGATAAAATAGCCAGGAATCCAGGCTATAGGCGATCGCATAGAGTCCCGCAATAATCCCAACATCTAGAAAGAAGTAAGCCAGAGATTTCCAGACTGAGGGTTCAAAACAGTAGGGGGGAATGGCTGCCTTGAGATCTTGAAGAGTAAAGGGTAGCTCTGTTGTACGGGTGGACGAGGCTGAACTCGTCGCCTGATTGAGAACAGTGTTTGATTGCACTAACTTTCTGATTTGACCTGACTTGAAAACCCGCACTCCGCCTTTGACAGACCACACTCAGCTATTCAAAGCCAGAACTTTGACCCAGCAACGGTTTAACATGATTGAGTTCGCATAAACAACCCGTCCGCAATTCTGATCCAAGCTGGCTTGTTGAATGCATGTTTTGGGAAAATCAGTGCGACCTCCATTGCTTGATGAAAAAATCGAGTGTCCCAGTGAGAAGTGCGAAATGCGGGTGAGAAACCGGATTCATTCTACCCTCTTATGAGTGGATTTGTTAAGATAAGTTTCAAAATCGCGGATTAAACAAGGATTGCGATCCGCTATCGTTACACCAACTCTCTTAACGTCGCGACTACTGATGCGATCGCAACGCACAAAACTGGTGTCCCGAAGGAAGCGCCGTCGCTAGGGATGGCTTAACTCTAGGCGACAATGGTGAAGTTTCTACCCATCCTACACAGCCCAGATGAATGAGTTCTTAGATGCCCGACAGTATGCCCCCGCCACACAACGCAATCGAGAAGCCATTCTGGAAGTGCTTTTACAAGTTCTTCCCCCCACAGGCACCGTGTTAGAAGTCTCCAGTGGCACAGGAGAGCACGCCGTCTTTTTTGCACCCCGACTTCATCCCCGTAAATGGATTCCATCTGACCCCAACCCGCTAGCACGAGCGAGTATTGCCGCATGGCGGGAACGCTATCCTGCGGATAATCTTTACCCCCCGATCGCGTTGGATGTTTGCGATCCGGTTTGGGTGATTGAAGGGGATGAACGGCCAGAAGCGTTGCAGGATCTAGATTTGAAGCAAGATCCAATTGTTGCGATCGCTAATATTAACATGATTCACATTGCCCCTTGGTCAGCTTGTCTCGGATTAATAGCAGGGGCAGGACGGATTCTTCCTCCGGGCGGCATTTTGTATCTTTACGGGCCTTTCAAACAAGGTGGTAGGCACACAGCAGCCAGTAATGCGGCTTTTGATGAGAGTCTTCAGATGCAAAACCCAGAGTGGGGTGTGCGGGATTTGGATGACGTGGTGGCAATTGCAGAAAATCAACATCTCTCACTGCTCAAAACCTATGTCATGCCAGCGAATAATCTTTCCATTATTTTTCAAGCTTAGTGTATCGCATGTGATGATTTCAAAAGAAAGCACACGGATCGCTCTCCCCCAAGATGTGCCTTGTTCGTCGAGTTTCTGTATGACTTCCAAGATTTAGAGAGCATGTGCTTATATTCAATATAAGAATGATTAATGTAACTTTTACGACTTAATTGCCATACAGTGGTTCTACATCATCTTTAGATGTTCCATATTCAATTGCATGGTTCTGTCATGATGAAAGCCTGTTTTAATGTCTTCCTTGGCTGGAATAGGGAGTGGACATGGATTTAAGCCTGATCGTTTCAAATATCCTGAATCCACCCATCCTGTTCTTCTTCTTGGGCATGTTAGCCGTTCTTGTCAAATCCGACCTGGAAATTCCGGCTCCTTTCCCAAAATTGTTATCCCTTTACCTGCTCTTTTCAATCGGATTTAAGGGAGGAGTAGAGCTGATCAAGAGCGGTGTCACTCAGGAAGTCGTTTTAACGCTCTTAGCTGCGATATTAATGGCCTGTGCTGTCCCCATCTACACCTTTTTTATTCTCAAGCTGAAGCTGGATACCTATGATGCCGCTGCGATCGCTGCAACCTATGGTTCCATCAGTGCTGTGACATTTATTACGGCGGGAGCATTTCTGCACGAATTGGGAATTGAGTATGATGGTT
>DATNQL010000715.1:0-5584 GCA_036704025.1 Stenomitos sp. | reverse complement strand
GGGAGCGAATCATCAAGGTGTTGCGGCTCAAGTTGCCCCCTACCCCTATCAGGATTTAGGGGATTTAATTGCAAAGGCGAAATTGTCAGCCGAGCAACCCGTGCTCATCGTGTGTGATGGGATCAACGATCCCCATAATTTAGGAGCCATTATTCGCACGGCCGAAGCTTTAGGTGCTCAAGGTTTAATTATTCCTCAACGTCGAGCGGTGGGTGTGACTTCTACCGTCGTGAAAGTTGCCGCAGGCGCTCTAGAAACATTTCCTATTGCCAGGGTGGTCAATCTCAGTCGCGCCCTAGAGGAATTAAAAGCCGCTGGCTTTTGGATTTATGGCATGGCTGCCGGAAACGGTAAACTACTACACACCGTTAAATTTACAGGTCCGATAGTATTAGTTGTAGGCTCAGAAGGGAGTGGCTTGAGCTTACTCACCCAACGCTGCTGCGACGTTCTGGTTTCAATTCCTCTACAGGGCAAGACCCCCAGCCTGAATGCTTCAGTAGCGACAGCAATGACTTTGTACGAGACCTATCGCCAGCGTTGGTCCAATATACTTTACCTGGACAGTCTGCCCAAAGATACCTTGAAAAAAGAAGTGTGAGGTAGTATAAAAAAATGTAAAAATCGCGATATAAAAAGACAAAATAGTATCCCGCGTATCAGGAAAACAGCATGAAAGAAGTTTTGATCAAGATTCTCCAATTCTTGGGAATGGCTTTTTGGGTTGAAATTGTTACCGACAATCCCCGCTGCACCTATTATTTTGGGCCTTTTTTCGATGAAAAGGAGGCCTTGGCAGCGAAGGGCGGATACATCGAAGATTTAGAAATTGAAGGGGCTCAAGGTATTAGCGTTAACATCAAACGTTGCAAGCCCAGCAACCTGACCATTTTTGAGGATGATCTGGGGGAGCCGCTTGAGTTTAAAGCTGTGCATACTTTCAGCCGGCAAGCCTCTTAAGGCTACTTAGGCAAGAAGAAATGTTCCGTCGATGAAGGATGTCAAAAACATCAGCCGCCTAGGGTTCACAACGTTAGGACATGAGGGTTGAGTTGAATCCATCTATCAATGTCCCTGAGTACCTGCCGGGAAATCTCCCAGGGAAAAAGGTGAGCTGTATTGGGGTAGCACTGCCACTGGCTATTCTGGAGATGTTGAGCCGTTTCACGACTCGATTCCATGGTGATATGCCGATCCGCTTCCCCAGCCATCACTAAGCAGGGACATTGAATTTGTTCTAAATCGGGAAGCCTATTATATCCGGATCGCAAGGCCATGTTAAGCGCTCGTGTTGCAGCGGCTGAGGTTTGTAAGTAGGCTGACATGGCTTCAAAGGCGAGGTACTCATAAGCCTGAGGCGTATGCTGTTGGATCAGGTAGCGATAAAGCGATCGCTTGCCAAAAGTATCAATATTCCACTGCCACCCAGGCACCACCCGATTGATCAGCGAAGCAATCCCTGTGTAAAGATTATCTTCCCAGCTAATCGGAGGATGATTACTTCTGGGTCGAGCGGCTGTAGCGATCAAAATCATGCCGCTAACTCGTTCAGGGAGTCTCAGGGCGAGTTCCATGGCAAGAATTCCTCCCAGTGACCAGCCGAGAACCAGGCAACGCTCAATCTGAAAGCGGTTTAGCAGAGCTTCCAAGTCAATCAAGTGATCGGTCATCAGAAAGTCAAACTGAGCTCGACTATTGCCATATCCCCGCAAATCAGGAGCGAGAGTCTGGAAGCGGTGGGAGAGATGATTCGTAAACACTGACATACTCCTACCCAATCCCGGATGACCGTGCAGACAGAGGATGGGAAATCCTTCACCTTTGACGTGAACGTTAAGGTTGATAGATTGAGAAGAGACTTGAGACACAGATACTCGTTCTAACGTTCTAACTGGACTATTGAACTTATTCCAGCTTAATCCCTTGTCGCGATCGCCCAAGATGGGTTCAACCTTGTTGAACAAATTCAATCTCCCCAGCACGGTTTTCAGATTGGCGATCAGACCCTTTCGCCTTTGCGCTATGGTATCTGCCTGCTTCCAGTCGCCTAGAGTGCATCAGTCAGTTCTATACTTCTCAATCACCAATGCTGCTGACTGATCCAGCCCAGCCTTATACTGAAGTAGCATTTGGAGTCCAAAAGGAGGCACTGCATGGCATCCATCCGTGAGTTGCACAAACAACTCATTCGTAAAGAACGTTCGGCTGTTGAAATTACCCAAGAAGCCCTAGACCGAATTCAGGCACTAGAGCCGCAATTACACAGCTTTTTGTGCGTAACAGCAGAACAAGCCTTGGATCAGGCACGTCAAGTGGATGCCAAAATCGCCGCCGGGGAAGAAATTGGCCTGTTGGCGGGGATTCCCATTGGCATCAAAGACAATATGTGTACCAAGGGGATTCGCACTACCTGCGCCTCTAAGATTCTAGAAAATTTTGTACCGCCCTATGAGTCAACGGTGACGCAAAAGCTCAAACAGGCGGGTGCCGTCATGGTGGGGAAAACGAATCTAGATGAATTTGCGATGGGGAGTTCTACCGAGAACTCCGCCTATCAAGTGACCGCTAATCCCTGGGATGTATCACGGGTACCGGGGGGTTCCTCTGGGGGATCGGCCTCAGCCGTAGCAGCGGAAGAGTGCGTGGTGGCACTGGGTTCTGACACCGGTGGCTCGATTCGTCAACCCGCTTCCTTCTGCGGCGTGGTCGGCATGAAACCTACCTATGGGCTGGTTTCTCGTTATGGTTTGGTCGCTTTTGCCTCTTCTTTAGATCAGATTGGTCCTTTTGGGCGAACGGTAGAAGATACGGCAATTTTATTAAATGCGATCGCCGGTTATGACCCCAACGATGCCACCAGTCTCAAGGTTCAAATCCCGGACTACCTCAAAGTTCTTCAGCCGGATCTTCAGCCTAGGGGACGAATCAAGATTGGCGTGATTAAAGAAACCTTTGGGGAAGGTTTAGATCCCGTTGTCGAACAAACCATCACCAAAGCGATCGATCAACTGCAAACTTTAGGGGCTGAAATCCATGTCGTCTCATGCCCCCGCTTCCGTTATGGGTTGCCGACCTACTACATCATTGCGCCGAGTGAAGCCTCAGCCAACCTCGCTCGCTACGATGGCGTCAAGTATGGTATCCGTGTCCCTGATGCCGAAAATCTGCTCGACATGTACAAGAAAACTCGTGCAGCGGGGTTTGGTGCAGAGGTCAAACGCCGGATTATGCTAGGAACTTATGCTCTGTCGGCGGGATACTATGACGCTTATTACCTCAAAGCCCAAAAAGTTCGGACTTTGATCAAACAAGACTTTGAGAACGCCTTTAAACAAGTCGATATCTTGGTGTGTCCCACTGCCCCAACAACGGCGTTTAAAGCCGGGGAAAAGACAGAAGACCCCTTGAGTATGTATCTAGGAGACTTGATGACGATCCCGGTTAGCCTTGCTGGGTTACCAGGGATGAGCATCCCTTGTGGTTTTGATCAGAGTGGACTCCCGATTGGTCTACAGCTCATCGGTAAAGTCTTGCGCGAAGACCAGTTGTTTCAGGTGGCTTATGCTTATGAGCAATCGACATCCTGGCATCTGCGAGCGCCTCAGATCAAGTTGGCGACTAACCCTTGATCTGAGGTGATAGTTCCGTTCCCACGGGAAGATTTATAATCTTCCCGATCTCCCTGACTCCAGAGGGTAAGGGAGTTTTGACTCATTTGAGCTTAATCCAATCGCTCTGACATCATTTAAGTTTGTAGTAGTACCTTAGTACTGATCATTAAACGCATCGCGGCTACAAATCGCTGAGTCAGCGCTATCTCCGGGTCCTTAGTTTGGCTAAGGGCTGGTATCCCTATATGTGGAGTTGGCTGAGTAAAAACCCCCTAAATATAGTGGCTGAAATCCGTTAATCTAGTTTTATCTTCTGTATTCTCATCGGCTGAAACCCATGTCCTTCGTTGGTCTGCATATTCATAGCGATTACAGCTTGCTGGATGGTGCTTCTCAGCTGCCGGAACTGATTGATCGAGCATTGAAATTGGGAATGCCTGCGATCGCCTTAACGGATCATGGAGTAATGTACGGCGCGATCGAACTGCTCAAAGTCTGCCGGGGTCGGAATATTAAGCCGATTATCGGGAATGAGATGTATGTGATCAACGGCGATATTGAGGATAAAAGTAAGCGTTGCCGTAAATATCATCAAGTCGTCTTGGCAAAAAACACCCAAGGCTACAAAAACCTCGTCAAGCTAACGACGATCTCTCATCTCAAAGGCGTCCAAGGAAAAGGAATTTTTTCCCGTCCTTGCATCAACAAAGACCTCCTGAAGCAGTATCACGACGGTTTAATCGTCACCAGTGCTTGCTTGGGCGGCGAAGTTCCTCAAGCGATTCTCAAAGGCGATCCAAAGTTAGCTCGTGAGGTGGCTCAATGGTACAAAGAGGTCTTTGGTGATGATTATTATCTGGAAATTCAAGACCACGGTTCCATCGAAGATCGAATCGTTAACGTTGAAATCGTCAAGATTGCCCGTGAATTAGGGATTAAAATCGTGGCGACCAATGACTCTCACTTTATCTCCTGCTACGACGTAGAAGCTCACGATGCCTTGCTGTGTATTCAAACCGGTAAGCTGATCAGTGAAGACAAACGAATGCGCTACAGCGGCACGGAGTATCTGAAATCCGCTGATGAGATGGCGAAACTGTTTCGGGATCATCTACCCGATGAGGTAATTCAAGAAGCGATCGCCAATACTGTTGAAGTTTCGGAAAAAGTCAAACCCTATGACATTATGGGGGAACCCCGCATCCCCGATTACCCTGTCCCGAAAGGCCACACCGCTGATACTTACATCGAAGAACTGGCATGGGACGGACTCTTACAACGCTTAAAATGTCGTCGTAGCGATATTAACCCTGTCTATAAACAGCGTTTGGAGTATGAACTCAAAATGCTTCAACAGATGGGGTTTTCCACCTACTTTTTAGTGGTTTGGGATTATATTAAATTTGCTAGAGATAACAATATTCCCGTCGGGCCAGGAAGAGGCAGCGCCGCTGGTTCTTTGGTTGCTTACGCCTTAAAAATCACCAATATCGACCCTGTTCATCATGGACTTCTGTTTGAGCGTTTTTTGAATCCAGAGCGGAAATCAATGCCAGATGTTGACACAGATTTCTGTATTGAAAAACGCGACAAAGTAATTGAATACGTTACCGAAAAATATGGCAAAGAACGAGTTGCCCAGATTATTACCTTTAACCGCCTCACCTCTAAAGCCGTACTGAAGGATGTTGCCAGAGTATTAGATATCCCCTACAAAGAAGCTGACCAAATGGCCAAGCTGATCCCTGTCGTGCGGGGGAAACCCACTAAACTCTCGGTGATGATTTCGGAGGAAACACCCGCTCCAGAGTTTAGAGACGCTTACAAAAATGACCCCAGAGTTCAACACTGGGTAGACATGGCCATGCGAATTGAGGGAACCAATAAAACCTTTGGTGTCCACGCGGCTGGTGTTGTCATTTCCGCCGATCCTCTGGATGAAATTGTGCCGTTACAAGTCAATAATGATGGTT
>DATNQL010000714.1:0-25912 GCA_036704025.1 Stenomitos sp. | reverse complement strand
CAAAAAGCGGCTCACATGCACTTGAAGCATCCCGATTGGGATATTGCGATCGCGAACCCTTCCTCCGCCGCAAAGTGAGTGGACGCGCCCTCGTTTGCTTGCCTCTGATTACCGAAGACCAATGGTACGATAGCGGCTTTTACCAACTCCCCAGTTGCCCACCGATTATTTTCCAAAATCATCTGCGTCCTTTGCCCTCTGTCTGCGGTTCCCTACCCCAGCAACTCCGGCAAATAACTCCAATTATCAAAGGTTCTCCCCTCACGGAGAAACAATGGCAATTGCTGCAAGCTGTTATTAGCGGTACTCCCGTCTTCCGCACCAGGATAGGGCGTCAGGCATTCGTACCCCTACAAGAATCTGGAAAAACCCGTGGCAGTGTTCTGGTTGAAGTACGGCAACGCCTCTCGGAATTTGACTTACAACAAGAACACATTGGCAAAGAAATTCCCCCAGGCCCGCAGCGAATTCGAGGGATTGCGGGGTCAGGAAAAACCGTGCTGCTGTGCCAAAAAGCGGCTCACATGCACTTGAAGCATCCCGATTGGGATATTGCTTTGGTTTTTTTCAGCCGCAGCCTGTACCACCCTATCATTGCTCAGCTCAATAAATGGCTCTTGCGCTTTAGTGGGGGTGAGGTGGACTATGACCCAAAAAATGGGAAATTACAAGTGCTTCACGCTTGGGGAGCGAAAAATCAACCCGGACTCTATAGTACGCTTTGCCGAGCGGCTGGAGTGAAGCGTCTAACGGTGGAAGATACCCAAAGGAATCGACCGAACGAGGCTTTAGCTGAGGTATGCATACAGTTATTGCACAATACGGTCGTCCCTACGCTATATGATGCCATCTTAATTGATGAAGGTCAAGACTTAATTGTGGATGACCCTCTGAAATTTCAGGGTAAGCAGCCGTTTTATTGGATGGCGTATCAAGCCTTACGTCCCGTTGACTCGGCACAGCCGGAACAGCGGCGGTTAATCTGGGGATACGACGAAGCGCAAAGCCTGGAAAGCTTGAAGATTCCCAATGCGAGTGAGTTGTTCGGGGAAGACTTGGGGCATTTGGTGACGGGACAGTATAGCGGTGGGATTAAAAAGAGTGAAATCATGCATCGCTGCTACCGCACTCCTGGCCCCATTCTTACCGCCGCGCATGGGATTGGCATGGGGTTGTTGCGTTATGGGGGGATGCTGACAGGGATTACTCGTGCGGAGGATTGGCGTGCGATCGGGTATGAGGTGACGGGGCGTTTTATTCCGGGTGAGCACATTACCCTAAGACGCCCCAAGGAAAATTCTCCCAATCTCGTACCGGAACTTTGGGATGGGTCGGTGTTGGAGTTTGTGGCCTATCGATCGCGCCAAGAAGAATTGAGCGCCCTTGCCCAAAACATCCTCTACAATCTCCGTCACGATGGACTTAAACCCAGCCGCGAGATTTTAGTCATCGTTTTAGGTTCGGGTTTCGAGGCGATGAAGCTGGAAACGGCGGTGGCGGAGTTTTTGATCTCCCAAGGTATCGACATCTACATTCCCAGCACTCCAGATTGCAACATCCTGCAATCCGACAAAGAACAGCGCAACCCCAACAAGTTTTGGTGTGAGGGAGGCGTTACGGTGTCTCGCATCCACCGCGCTAAGGGGAATGAAGCAGACATGGTGTATGTGGTGGGGTTGGATAATGTTGCTAAAGATGAGAGTAATCTCCAACTACGGAATCAGTTATTTGTGGCATTAACCAGGGCAAAGGGTTGGCTGAAGTTGAGTGGGATAGGTTCTTATCCGATGTATGAGGAAATGTGGCGAGTGATGCGGAGTGGGGATACGTTCACCTTTACCTTTCGGCGTCCGCCGCAGCGAGAGATTGGGGTTACGGATACGAGTGAATTGTTGAAGCGCTATGACACTGGGGGAAGAAATTTTCAGAATGCAGATTTGGCAGGGGCGCAGTTAGCGGGGGCGGATTTGCGGGATGCGAATTTAATTGGGGCAATTCTCAGGAATGCTGATTTGAGAAATGCTCAGTTGGATGGCGCGAAGTTGGTAATTGCGGATTTGAGTGGCGCGGATTTGAGGAATGCCAATTTGCGGAAGGCGAAATTGGTAGGGGCAATTTTAAAGGATGTGAAGTTGAGTGGCGCTAATTTGAGTTGGGCAAAATTGGGGAATGCAGATTTGAGGAATGCTCAGTTAGTTGGGGCAAAGTTGGTAGGCGTGAAGTTGAGTGGTGCTGATTTGAGTGGGGCGGATTTAACGGGTGCGAATCTCGAAGGGGTGGATTTGAGTGATGTGAATTTGGATGGGGCAATGATGCCGGATGGGAGTGTTGGGGAGTAAGCAGACAGGTGTCAATCAGGATAGGTGATCGCATATCCCTTCATATTGCACCTAGAACTATCAGATTTTCTCTCCCATTATTTCAGCAAGAGTGGTAAACAGGCGATCACAGTATTGAGAAGCCTTGCGTACCTTGGCAGCATCCAACTTCTTTAATAGATCCGAAGCATGTTGTATCTTTTGATATTCTCCTTTCGATTTTGTGCCTTGGGTAGCTTCCTTAAGTTTTCGCTCCAAGGAATCCTTATCAATCTTCTCTACATTTAGATTTTTAGGAATTGAATTTTCTCTGAATCCCTGCCCATAGTACTTTTTTAATGTATCAATATCAGCAATAAACCAAGCCTCCATTGTTTGAACCATTAAATGGCAATGTCTATCATTAACACCGGGTGAATCCCAATTATCTCTGAGCTTTAAATGCTCCCAAGGAGACTTTTTAACAGGTGCTTCTGAATCAACAAGTAGAACATTAAAGGCATCTGAGTGATCTTCCAGGGCATTCTTAAAATTACGAAAAGTATCATTACGAGAACCACAAATAATAATCTTCCACTTAATTCGCTTACTCTGTGCAATCTTCACAACATCTTGAAGAAAGCCACTAAAGCCTTCGCGTATTCGAGCTTTTGTCTCTTTTTTATCCCCACCACCTTCTACATAAATGCGGATTTCTTTTACCATCGGTTCCCCCCGATTTCACCCATCCGCCAAAGTTCACCCAAGGAATACTTTTCCAACCATTTTTTCAGTCGTTCCGGATTAAGACGATGCAAGTGGCTTCCCTGATCATCTCGCTCACATACCAGTACTGACTCTGGGGTAAGTGCAGAAACTAAGGCATCAGAATGAGTCGTCACAATCAATTGCGTTCTCTGAGATGCTTCGATTAGCATTTCAGCAATTGTAGGTAGAATGTCTGGATGTAAGCCAATCTCTGGTTCCTCAATACATAGAAGTGGAGGCGGTGTTGGATCAAGGAGTAAAGCCATCAAGAATAGGTATCGGAGTGTGCCATCTGATAGACGGGTTGCCGGAATTGGCTGAATCAGCTCTTCTTCACGAATAAATATCTGGACTGTACCGCCGTAAATCTTAACAGTAAGTTCTTCAGCTACTTCATTAAATTTCTTGAGTTTTTCAATTATCTGTCTACTTCCTAACTGGTATTGTAAATTATTTAAAACGAGTCCAAGATTACTACCATCTTCTAGAAGAGGATGTTCAGGTAAGTCTGTTTTTTGTGGCATCCTCGGTTCAGAATTTCGCCCTATATGCCAATCTCGATAGAGGCTAATCTTGGAAAACTCTCTGCCCAGGTATGTAAGTTCTGGATACTGATCTGGATCTTTTCTCTGAGAGAGAACAGACTGATCTGGTATGAGTTCCTCTCGACGAAGACGGCGTTCACTTCTGTAACTGGTTGTACCAGGTTGACTTTCTGATTTAGTTTGTATATTTAAGACAGGACGACCCTGTTGGTAACGATAGAAAAAATAGGGTTGGCTCTCACCTGGATTAGGGAGTTCATTTTCTACTACTTCGTCTATCAGTTCTAATCTTGGACCGCTGGAGGTGAATCTTAGCCGATAGCGCAGCGGCATAACTGCTTCGGGATAGTCTACAGTTATCTCAATCTCGGCTGTTGGAGTTCCTTGATCACCTTTCCAAAGAAAATCACTGATACCTCCCCCTTTACGAATTGGGGCAGTTAAATCTGTGGGTGTTGCTTTCAACAGTCCAATCGCTTCGATAAAGTTCGACTTACCAGATGCGTTGGAGCCAATTAACACATTAAGAGGTTGTAGCTCGATTTCTTCGCCCTCACTTCCGTAGGATAGGAAGTTTTGTAGTCGCATAGTGCGGATAAACCTTTTCCCTTCCATTTCCTTCTCCAGTTGTTATTCCCTGTCTATGTGCTGGATTCTTTGCCTCAATCCCTATGTCATACCCCCAAGGTAGGAAATTTTCCTGTTGTAGGCAACAACTTGCTTGCTTGCTCTCTAACCAACCTCATCTTAATTGAGCATCCAAGCGTCAGTCCCGAACACACCTGCCAAAAGAGCGGGAACACTAAAATCCGCATCCAGCTTTTCCCAGTGCAACCCATCACCAGATGGAGTAACTTCAACCTCAGCTAAATCCTCTGGAGAAGCACCTGCTAAACCTTGCGCTAAATCTGGTGGAAAACTGTAAGTCGCTCGACTCTTCAAATGGATGATAATGCGATCGCTATTTTGGTCATAGTATGCCGACTCAGCTCTAGGTTCCACAGCATTGGAAACTGCTGCGGCTTCTCTTGCTTTTGCGATCTTGGAAAACATGAACATGAGAACGCAATTAAGACAAATCTCGGTAAATCTCGCGGCGGTGTCCCACTGCTACCACTCAGATAAGCAGTACTGCATCGCGTATTTCGTAAACAATTCGGTATTCTCCTACCTTCATACGATAGAGATTGTTTTTACCTGATAATTTTGTTACACCAAGAGGGCGTGGCTCTAGCTCCAATTCTTCGAGTTGCTGGAAAACTTGTTCTTGAACTATCCTCGTTAGCTTTTTGATTTGACGTGCAGCCGCCGGTCTAATTTCAACGGTATATGTCATCGTACAGACTTATAGACCCAGCTCGGCTTTTAAATCTGCTAACTTAATATTTTCACCTTCCTCTGCCATTGCCGCTTCTGCTGCATCTACATCCAAGCGGTCTTCCATTTCTTCTATCAAGGCTAAATCCTCGATCGGCACTAGAACGGCTATGTCCTTTCCTTGGTGATGCACGACAACCCGCCTTAGCTCAGCAGCTACTTCCCTGAGAGTGTCTTCTAAATTTTCTCCCAGTTCGGCGAGGGTTAAGCGAGTAATGCTCGGATCGTCTAACCTTGGGGCAGTTTCGTGCATAAGGAAACAGTTGTTGTCCTAAGGGTCTATGCGTATTTTAGCCTTAGCCTTCTACAATACCGACCGTTCGCAAATAGACGACGCGATCGCATCCTCACCAACCCCCATCAATTCTGGAAAGCATGGGGAAAATGGAAGTGCGATCGCTGACAAGGCACTGCCCCAAGGAAAAATTGCCTAAACCACTGCTAAAGGCGATCGCGACTTAACTCAGCCATCTGCATGAGTATTTATTTCACGGAAAATCACAATTGTCAAGCCCAATAATGGACAATTAGATAAATCTAACTTTTGGATGACCTTTTCTCATGTTTTAACTACATCCCAGTCTCGATTCTCTGACTCTACAAACTCCTTATACTAATTGATTAGTTTTTAATCCAAATTTCATGGACGGTAACCTAACTATAGCTGCCCCAATAATTGTTACCTTGACTGGCCACTTGACGAACCTGGGAATACACAACCTAACTCAAAATGACGAAAAATCGACACAAGGCTATGCTTACCAAATGCCTAACTGGCATCCAGAGACGTAACGAAATGACCAACGATAGATCCCCTCAGGGGTGCCTAGCATTGATTTAGGGTAAGGCCGACTATTATTTGATTTTTAATGGATACTAGGTTGCGCTTGCGCGATATTGAAACTAATGGTGAGCATCATCGTTTACTTTATCTACTCAACTCTCGTGGCATGGCACAGTTGAATCAGGTGCGCGAATAGAGAGAATGATGCTTCAAGGGGAAGACACGAACAAATCGAGCTTCAGGAACAAATGGACAGGCAAGGTTCTGTCGGGTCGATAGGATGGATAAAAGGGTCGATTGACAAGGGAGAAAATTTTATGGCAAGGTGCAGCATTATAGTTATGAGCCATTCAAGAGAAGGAGGTGATAGCTCGAGTCAATTCACCTCCAATGACGAGGAAACTTTAGAGCAAAGTTGCCAAGACTTAGAATTGGAGCAATATAGGTTTCGTCTGTATGTAGCAGGAAACTCTCCAAAATCTTTACGAGCAATTCAAAACTTGAAAAAAATCTGCGACGAACATCTTCCAGGACATTATGAAATTGAAGTGATTGATATTTATCAGCGACCTGAACTTTTAGAACAAGAACAGATTTTTGCCATCCCAACACTCATCAAAAAATTGCCACTGCCTTTACAGCGGTTAATCGGCGATATGACTAATACAGAAGACGTTATAAGTTATTTGGGTCTTTAATTTTGTTAAAACAAGGCGGGTTTTAACCACATCTTGAAAGGGATAAAATTTTCTTGTGTTTCATACGATAATTCATGTAGCTATCCTATATCCTTAACGTGAGTTCGATGAAAACATAAATTTCGGGTTTTCTCACGAAATAATCGGCCTTTCAGCCAACGAAGGAATAAGTGTTTCTACCTCCGTCGAACTCACCTTATATCCTTAAGACAAATGGCAACATGAATGATAATCACCCCCAAGGGGAAGGGTGGGGAGGCAGGCCGCCCCCACCCTCCTTTGATACACAGAATGGGGAAATGGGTGTTGCGATCGCAAATCCGATTTCGTCAAATTCCCCAAATTCGTGGTGTGACACTTCAGGATGCGGAATCTGGGCTTTAAAGCTAGGACTGCCGTTCACATCTACAAAGGTTTAGATTGCAGATACATCCAGAATTGGTATTAACCCAATGCTAGTCTGAGGTCATGTCCATTTAAACGATTGAAGAGGCCGCAATTTCGGGCAGGATGCTTCCGGTCTGCAACGAAAAGCTTTGATAGATAGCGCCTCCATTAAAAATGTGGGCTTCTGTGGTACCCGTGCCGGTGTTACTCTCCTTGAGACTGATGATGCCGGTAGAATTACTAGAAGTGTAATCGTCCATGAGGAAATCCCAACCGTTCTTCGTCTCTTCTAGGACAGTCTTAGTTTGTAATATGAAAGACTGAAAGTTACTGGCTCCATCTAAGACGTGGACTTCTGTAGTGCGCGAACCCGTCTCACTCTTTTTAATACAGAAGAGATCGAGAAGGCCATCACGGTTGTAATCGCCCGCCTGGAAGTCAAAATTATCACCCGTTTGCTCCAAGGCTGTCCCGGTTTGGAACAGCCAAGTTTTATAGTTAGTGGCTCCATTCATGATGTGGACTTCAGTCTTGCCCGAACCTGTGTTACTCTTTTTAATGCCCAGGATATCGGTAACGCCATCACGGTTGTAATCGCCCGCAACGAAGTCCCAGGTATTATCAGTCTCGTGCAATACCGTTGCGGTTTGCGCTACCCAAGTTTGATAGTTACTGGCTGCATCCATGATGTGGACTTCAGTCTGACCTGAACCCGTGTCACTCTTTTTGATACTCAAGATATCAGTAGCGCCATCGCGGTTGCAATCGCCCGCAACGAAGTCCCACTTAGCATCCGTTTCGTGCAGTATCGTTCCGGTTTGCAGTAGCCAAGATTTATAGTTGCTGCCTCGATTCATGATGTGGACTTCGGTCTTGCCGGTACCTGTGCCACTCTTCTTGATAGCCACGATATCGGTAGCGCCATCAACGTTATAATCTCTCGTCACAAAATCCCAATTACTACTTTGGGTAGCCCCTGGGTTCTGGCCGGACGCCGGGTTGAAAGAAACTGTTACTGTTCCAGTGAGTTGCGGAGAAGGGCCATACTCAACTAGGTACCCTTGGATTTCAGCTTGGTTGTTAGCGAAATCATTCCACTTACCCTTCTGAGCCGGGAAGTTCTCGTTGAAAAGGAGGTGGCCATAGTCTTCATTATTGTTTAAGTCATTCGGCTCTAGACTGACGTTGTTTTCGTATCTTGTTGACCAGTTGCTGTATTGTCCATTAACGGGCCCTGCCTGCCCTGGCTGCGTCGTTGAGTTCCCCTGCCAAAATAGAGTACCTGCTTCTGGTCCAGTGACCCAGCGCCATTCTCCCTCAACGGCGGCATCACTTGCTCCAATCCATCCATTACCTTCGAGCTTATTAGCAATAAAGTCGTTCTCCGGCTGTGAGGTGATAGTCGCGAGGTATCCTTGGAGACCTAAGTTCGTCCTTGTGGCAGCCGCATCGCGAGCATTAGTCCAGGGAAGACTTGGAGCCTGGACGTACTCATAGTAGTGACCGTTAGGTGCGTGGAATAGACCAGTCCCCAGAGTGAACCGTATATCGCGAGGAGTGGTGGTAGGTGTAGCGCTGGTATTTTGATAGGTAACCTGTTGCAGAACTGACTGGTAGGTAGATACAGCAGCTGTACCTGTGAGTCTCATCACACCTGAAGTTGTGTCATACCTCCAGTTAATCCCACTAATCGACCCGCTTGTCCCCGCCTGACCTGTAATGCCCAAACTCTCTTGTGCCGTGACTGTACCCTCGAGCACTACCGACGCACCGTCTAGGGTATCTCCTACATCCGGGTCGGTTAGGGTAAGGCTAGAAGCTACCGCTACTGGAGAATTCGTATATTGAGCCGTGCCACCTACCCTTAAGGTGGGGGGAGTGCCTATATTTAAGATTCCTTCGTAAGCAGCTATGACTGAAGGTGGAAAGGCTAACAGGGGATGTTCTTGACCTAGTACTACCTCTAACTCCCAATTTCCACCTAAAGCCGAATTGCCCGTAGGAGTTCTGGAAGCCGCAATATTGGCTCCCGTTAGTTGGTGCAACTTCTCGACAAATTCTTGCCCAGCATCGCCAGCAGCGACATTACAACCATAGAGTAGAAGATTCGTTACCTCCCACTGTTGCAGTTGAGTGGCGTAGTGGGTGAAAGTATCTAAACTCAGTTGCGTATTACCCAAATACAAACAACCGGGCGCACCGTGGGAAACTAGGTGGACAGCACCAGCATCCTGACGCTGTTGTAAAACTTGGCTAATTTGCTTAATGCCATCAGCGGCTGCATCTAAAACAAATACTTCGGCTTTAGAAATAACACCATTAACTAATTGCTGGTAATTTTCAACTCCAGCATCAACAAAAACAACTGTAGCGACTTGATTTGAGGTTTTTGGGGTTAAATCTAAGGTAGATTTCATACACATCCTTCAGAGTTATTAGTCCAGTTGAACAAGATAAATGTAGATGCACAATGTTAATGAAGAGCACCGCAGCTTTTCATTAATAACTCCTAAAAAATCACCAAAAATTCTTACCTAATTGATAGGTATTGTAGGCAGAAAGAATTAGGAGAGAATAGTGAATTGGAAAGTATAATTGCTCCTACACAACTGAGATACACCAGGACTTGTTCAGCTAATCTTTTCAGATTTAAGGATGTACCTCATTCAGTAGGTGGAATACTTGGTCCTTGAGGCAAGGCAGACCGGAGCTCATACGAGGACAGAAGGCAGAAGACAAGAGGGTTTTAGTCTTGTAACCATTGTTGACATACCTTCGTTGGTCAAAGTCGAACTATGAGTTGTTATGTACGCTACGACTATAACATCTATCTTAAGGTAGATGCCAAGAGTAATACACTTGTTATACGCAAATTTTCCGTAAATTATCTTTTTTGAACGGAAATCCACGACCGACGGAGCGTTGCTCATTTATCCTGACAAGGACGGAAACCTCTTAAGTTATATAGATGTCTGTGTATCAAGCAGGAAAGCTGATAGCCTAAATCACAGCAAAGATTGTTCTGGACTGGCACCTTGAAGACACGCTCGAATTACTGGCAACTGCTGCCTTATATCCGCCCTCATTGGAAAACCATCGCTCAGGCATTGGCTTGCACCTTATTCGTCACCGTTTTTTGGCCGATACAGGCGGCAGTGGCAGGGCAACTCGTCAGTTTGATCGGACAAGGTAGTATGGTCGGGCTGGGCCGATTAGCGGGAATTTTGGTTCTGGTGTTTCTCGTTCAGAAAATCTTGATGTACGGTCAAGACGCCCTCATGGCTAAAGCCGCCTTGTTTGTTGCCTTAGACTTACGCAAGCAGGTTTATGCCCACCTCCAGCGCCTCAATTTGGGCTTTTTTGAAACCGCTCAAACCGGCGACTTATCCTATCGTCTCACCGAAGACATCGATCGCATTGGAGAAGTGGTCAATAAACTCTTCCACGACTTTACTCCCTGTGTGTTGCAGCTCATCGTCGTGTTGGGCTACATGATTTATCTCAATTGGCAACTCACCCTAGCCACGTTTATTGTTGCTCCGTTGATGGGAGTTTTAATTGGCTGGTTTGGGGAACAGATGCTCAAGTTTTCCCGCCGTAGTCAAAATCGCACCTCCAATTTATCGGCCTTACTAACCGAAGTCTTCAGTGGCATTCGTTTAGTGCAAGCCTTTGCCGCTGAGGAGTATGAGATTGAACGTTTTACGGTCGAAGCCGAACAGAACCGTCAAGCCAAATATGCGGCTGAGCGATTGAAAGCCATACAGAATCCTGTTGTGGGCTTTTTGTATGCCATGAGTGTTTTGCTGCTGTTTCTCCTCGGTGGCTGGCAAATTTCTGTGGGCAACCTGACAGGGGCACAATTTGCCACGTTTGTGGCAGCGGCATTACTGCTGATTGACCCTATCGCCCATATCACCAGTAACTATAACGATTTCCGACAGGGTGAGGCATCCGTTGATCGCATTTTTGAATTGATCGCCATTCAACCGACGGTGATGGAAAAACCGGATGCAACGGTTCTGCCGCCCGTTACAGGCAAAGTGGAATATGGCAATGTGTCTTTTGCTTACAATCCTGGAGAACTGGTGCTGCAAAACCTGAGTTTCCTGGCGCTACCTGGGGAGATGATTGCTTTGGTGGGGCCATCGGGTGCGGGAAAAACGACGTTGGTGAATCTTCTCCCTCGCTTTTATGAACCCCAAGCCGGGAAAATTTTAATCGATGGTGTTGATATTCGAGATGTCACCCTGCCGAGTTTGCGGCGACAGATTGGGATAGTACCCCAGGAAACAATTCTATTTTCCGGGACGATCGCCCAAAATATCGCTTTTGGTCAGAAAGATTTTGACCTCAAAGATGTTCAGGCAGCAGCAGAGATTGCCAATGCTCACCAGTTTATTACTCAGTTTTCACAGGGTTATCACACTTGGGTGGGAGAACGGGGTGTGAACTTATCGGGAGGACAAAAACAACGAATTGCGATCGCGCGTGCTGTCCTGCTGAACCCCAGTATCCTAATTCTGGATGAAGCCACCTCTGCCTTGGATTCAGAATCCGAAGCTTTGGTGCAAGAAGCACTAGAGCGAATTATGCAAGACCGCACGGTTTTTATCATCGCTCACCGACTGGCAACGGTGCGGAGTGCCGATCGCATTTTGGTTGTGGAACACGGACAAATTGTCGAATCTGGAACCCACGAGGAACTGTTAGCCAAAGGCGATCGTTATGCTGGATTTTATGCTCAGCAGTTTAGTTAGAAAATAGAAAGCCGTTGTGATGTGACGACCCGCGTTATGTTTCATAGAGGGGTCTGATTCTTCGAGGTGCGATCGCATAAATCGATACTGGGGTGACGAGGAGAATCTTTCTTGGTTATCATCGCGTCAGCACTGTTGATGACTGGTACAAGCATTTCATTTAACCCAGCAAGGAGACTCTCCGGATGATACCCAAAGCGACAATTTACCCGATTATTGATAATGGCTCGACTCAGCCTTTGGATTGGGCAGGAGCCTTTTCAGTGGAGTTTCAACGAGGAGAGTTTCATGCTGTTCAATGCTACCGCTATCAAGCACTGCGGACGGCAAAGAAGGGGCAACATAGAATTGCCGATTTGCTACAAGGACGAGGATGGGAAGTAGATGTTGCTTCTAAGACATGAAATCAGTTAATGGGCTACTAAGAGGTCTTGTAAGCTACTCCACATCTAGTTTTCTCAATTATTAGTGGTACAACTCTTGTGGAACGGGCATCTTGCGCGTTTAAATATGCAAGTTAAATGTGGAACAGCTTAGTATGAGATTTGAGCTATCCTAAAAGACACTTGAACCTTTACTTTTTGGGGGAGTAAGCCCGGAGTTGATGGAATGTCCCCCAGCCATTCCATTCGTTGTCTGGTCGCTCCCAGTACTGGACATATCTAGCGTCCATCGACTTAATTTCAACATTAATATCAAGTTTATTGGAACCGCTCGTTTCAGAGTAAGGATGGACAATTTCAGAAGCTAACCGCCAAGTTTTATTGTCCGTTGAAACCTCAACGCGAAAAGTTAGTGGATTTTTCAAGTCACGATTCCAATTACCTATTCCCCAAGCCCGCATTTGCGTCTAGAGTCCGACTTGTGAACCAACACTCTAGAGTGTCTCCAGGTAGCTCAATAAGTCTGCCATTTCCTGGGGACTAGGCTGGAACTTGGGCATCGGTGGGGTTTGACCGCTAGTGACTTGATGAATCAGACTGATTTTTGACTTTCGCTTAGAGACATGCTGTAAGCTAGGTCCGACCTTTCCATCCGCCTGTAACCCATGACAGCCTGCACAGTTAATTTGAAACATGTCATGACCTCGCCTGGAGTCGCCGGTCAGGGATAAGACATGACTCACATAAGGCTCTGAAACCTGAATCAGGTGGAAACCTAACAGGCTTGCGCTGATAGCCAGAAGCACCGCGAGTACCACAAAGGTAATTCGCCGAATCAAGATTCCAGGTTGGGCAAGCTTGTTCTCCAAACGATCTCCTATCAAATCGAGAATTAAGAAAATGTTTTTAATCGAAGCTGAAATCGCCAATCAAATTTGTTATTCAAAAAAGTGATGATGTAATAGAGTGTCCTAAAGTATGTCGATTAATAAACATAGCTTAAAATTTTGAGAGTCAGTAAGCAAGCCGGAATTTATACAAGGGTTGGGGACGGGTCGCTGCAATCCCATTGAAATCACAGGTAGTGGTCTGTAGGAGTTTTGGCATGAGAGCTAGTACGATGAGAAGCAGGTAAAAAAACTTATCAATCAGGAGGACTAACGTGGTAGAACCGCTGCTTTCAGGGATTGTTTTGGGTCTGATTCCAGTGACTCTGGCTGGACTCTTTGTCGCCGCATACATGCAGTACAAGCGTGGCGACCAGTTAGGGATCAATAAGTAAAGATACAAAGCTACTGGGAGAGGTAATCTCCCCTGGTTGCTCTGCCCGGTTGGGGGTAGGTACCCGGAACTCATACGGAGGACTACCCCTACACCCAATGTAATTTACCCTGACAGACCACTCAGATGAGCCAACGCCCTAACCCTTCTACTCTCACGACTAACTTTCAGCACTCCCTGTTGGTGAACAGGGGCGATAGAAGGTGATAGCCGTGTTGCCATAGACTTTCTCACGGTAGATTTCCAAGTTGGAAAGCGGTTGACAAGTCCAGTGGTTGGGGCTATGTTCCACCGCTAGTTCACCTGCGTCGTCGAGAAGTTGGTAATTAGCGATCGCTTCTAACACCGGCTGGTACAAGTCACTAGCATAAGGGGGATCGAAGTAAATGTGGTCAAACGATTGACCCGCTAGCGATTTTAATCGCACAACCACATCCCCCCGTATCACCTGAAAGCTTTGCTCAGGCTGAGCTACTTGCTCCCAGTTTTGTTGAATGATGGCGCAGGCTTTCGCCCATTTTTCAATTCCGATCACGAGAGATGCTCCCCGACAGAGTGCTTCGGCACCCATTGAACCTGTACCGGCACATAAATCAAGCCATCGGCAGCCTTTAATATTACCATGCCAGATGTTAAATATCGCCTCCCGTACCCGTGCCGCTGTCGGTCGGGTGGTTTGCCCGGATAAGGTTTTGAGCTGGCGATTGCCGTAAATTCTCATGGATATCGGGTTGAAGGTTTTAATGTTCTAGGTTGAAGATGGAAAGTTTTAGTGTTCAAAGTTAATGCATTAATTTGCTATTTTGTCAATTCTTAACCGACCAACTTGCAACCTACCAACTTTCAACTCTGGTTGGGATTAATGACTCACAACTAATGACTCCGCGCAGTGGTTGACTTGTGCCACGAAGTTAGACAAAATTTGCAGTCCTGTCGTCGAAGATTTTTCCGGGTGGAACTGAACCGCCATCAAGTTGTCGCGAGCGATCGCAGCCGTTACCGTCTGAGAACCATGTGTCACGGTTGCCGCCCGAATCTCGGGGTCAATGGGGTCAACGTAGTAAGAATGGACAAAATAGACGCGTGGACTGCCGGATAATTGCTGCCAAAGTGGGCAATGGCTTTGAGTAAACTCTAGCTCGTTCCAGCCCATGTGGGGAATGGTGATTCCGGGTTCTGGCTGGAAGCGACGCACTTGACCGGGAATAATTCCTAATCCGGGTTCCGTTCCTTCTTCACTACCTTCAAACAAAATTTGTAAGCCTAGGCAAATACCCAAGAACGGTTTACCACTGGCGATCGCCTGTTTGATCGGTTCTTCGAGTCCGCGCGATCGCAAATGTTGCACGGCTGGGTCAAATGCACCAACTCCAGGAAGAACGACAGCATCCGCCCGCTCAATATCTGTCGGTAAATCAGTCACTTGAGTCGTTGCCCCGGCTTTCTCCAAACCTTTACAGGCTGAGTGCAGGTTTCCCATGTCGTAGTCTATAACAGCAATTACTGGCATTAACCTGCTTCCCCTCACATCTGTTATTAAATCTATATCTATTTTATGTTGTCGTCGTCTGTCTCCTGTGGACTTAACGACTTGGCAAAGACCCATACTTTCAGTTCTGTGATGTCAAATATTCTGCTAACCTCATTTCAAACCTGGCTACCTCATCAAAACTCTAATTCGTCTGACGATTTACTCGAAGAAGTTGCCAAACTTGAGTCATTTCCCCACTCTTTGACGTTCTTGAGGCACCTACCCGTTGATATTGCCCAAGCGAGTGAGCGTGCGATCGCTAAAATCAACGAACTGCAACCGGATATTATTATCTGTTGTGGCATGGCAGAATCTCGTCGTCAATTAAGTGTTGAATCGAATGCCAGCCAAGGAGACACCGTTCTCAAGACTTCAGTGGATTTAGAGCGGTTATTAGATAGTGCCATTGAGACAACCATTAGTCATAATGCCGGAAAATTCGTTTGCGAAGGATTGTATTATTCCCTGTTGCATCATCTGCAAAAAAATGAGTTAAAAAAGCATGGACTATTTGTCCATGTTCCCGTTTTGACTCGAAATAATAAGGCGGAAGTTCTTACCGATATTAAATTAATTATGCAAAGATTAAGCTCTCTCTAATTTGCCCGGTCATTCAACATTAACGACCCAAAAGCTGTTGTCGTCTGACTCGTAAGTACATCCTGATGGGAAATTGATAAAACTCTGTCACCAGCCATAGGACAATCGCCAGATGGGACAAGAACGTTAACCCAGTCCAAGCCACGGGTAGCCAAGATAAGGTACTACCCGGTTCTGGGGGAAACGTGTAGGCGGCAACACCAATCAGGCTAGTGGGGAAAACAATCAGTCCTAGACCAAAAATCCAGGAACTCCATCCCCATTCAACTCCCTCCAAGTGCCCCCCTTTCCAAGTCTTTCCATTCCAATGCCAGGTTAAGGGTGGGTTTCGATCCGCCATTTTTAGCTGTTGTCTTTCCAAATCAGCAATAAAAATGTGGCGACAGCAGTCACAAGCCATGGCATCCATTAACGGCATGGCTTTGAGTTGATTGAGGCGGCAGACTGGACAGGGATAGATTCCGTGATAGTGGAATGGGTGGCTTTTGTTTGTGGAACTGTGCATTGGAAAAGCAATTTCGTTAGTTTTTTGTTTTCTGTATTCGTTGAGTTGAAGCGATAGTAAAGATGTTAATCCGCAAGTGGCAAAAGCACATCTCCCCATCACTGCAACGCTTAGTGAAACTGCTTTAATTTCTCAATGAGATGATCGAAATAGGGCACAAGGTTGACTTGCTGCTCTGGTGCCACCCGCTTTAAACTGGCAGCTTTGATGCCCTCTAAACCCACCACCATCGCATCTAATGGGACTTGCAATTCTTGATAGAGCAGTTGCATGTAGTGTAACCCATCAGTACTGGTGTAGTCGGTGTGCTGTCCAGCAATACCATAGGTAATGCAACGCAGGAAGTGCCAGAAGTCACGCCAACAGGCATCTGCTCGTTCTGCTGGGTAAAGTCCACCCCCAGGTTGGGTAATGGTGGGGAAGGTGTTCAGAACCGTAGCTCTGGCTTCATTGACAATGTCATTGACCTGATCGCGCAGTTGTCTCGCGATCGGAATTAACTGTGAGAGATTGGGTGCGATCGCCTGAATATGCTGCAAATCCTCATCAGTCAAATAACGACCTGCATCATCAGCAGCCTGGAAACACTGGATTGCCTCTGCTGGATGGGTGCTTTCCCAGGTCGCAAAACTGACAATTCTGGCTTTTTGAATTAGTTCTCGAACTTTTTCACTCAGTTGCGGCTTTGTCATGGTGAAAGACTTAGAACTCCGTAAATCAATCGAATAAGCAGTTTAGATACTTAACAGCTTATCTGTTGATTCACTCTTACCTAATCATCATTATCTCTCGATCACGACTCAAACTTTTATCCTGATGAGCAGACTCCCACTGGGTTGCCTTCAGGTCTAAAGTGGAGAACATGTTTATGGTTCACGCTCATGGATCTCAACCAAATCGAAACCAATCTGCAAAATCCAGATTTTCAGTATCGACTCAAGGCAATTTCTGTCCTCAAGGATTATCCTCCAGATGTTGCTGTTCCTTTACTCATCAGACATATCCAAGACCCAGAGTTTCTGGTAAGAACGTTTGTTGCCAGGGAGTTAGGGCGACAAAAAACCTCTGAATCCTTTGCTTCCTTGCTGCAAATTATGAAGTTTGACAACACGCCGAATGTGCGTGCAGAGGCCGCGAATTCTCTGTCTTTATTCGGAGGAGTTTCCGCCTCGCACTTGGTACAGACATTTTTTAGAGATGATCACTGGCTGGTACGCCGTAGCATCCTGGCGGCTCTAGTCGAAATGAATTGCTCGGAAGAAGTCCTAGAGGTGTGCGGTCAGGGGCTGGCGGGAGATGATGCCGCTGTGCAAGAAGCATCGATTGATGCTTTGGGTGCGTTGGCGGGTTCTCGTCAGTCTGAGGCGGCTCTGTCTAAACTTCTGACCCTCACAAATTCCGGGGCTGAATATATCCGAATACGGGTTGCCCATGCCCTGAAGCGCTTTGATGCTCCTCAAGCTAGGGAAGCCTTGTCTCAATTGAGAAAGGATAGCGACCACCGAGTTGTTGGAGCGGCGATGGAAGATTTATTGAAAGTCAACTGGAATGAATCTCAGACTTAACTCTATCTGTAAGATTCCGAAAACAGTACCCCTCCGGGTGAGGTCTTCCGGATTAAGAGCAGCCTATAGTGTATCTATGGAGTATAGCAATTGGGCAAAAATGTCCAGAATAAATGTTCCAAAATTTACATTACTTAATGTTTAGCGGAGCACAATAGGGAGAAGCAAACCCTTGCTCCTGATGTTTGTATACACAATAGGAGAAAGCTATGACGGAGATACTGAGCGGCGGTCAAATGCTCTGGAAACTGGAGGGAAATGATCGAGTCTTGCACCTACGGCACGATCCATCACAGCCGTGGCGTCCCTACGAAGAGTTTCCACAGTATGTTCTGCCTGATCCTGAAGGCTTTTCTAAAGGGATTGCTACCTTTTTAGCCTTGCTCAAAAAGGATTGGATAGCCATTAAGTCTTAAGACATGGGCAGAAAATCATCTGCTGACATTTGAGCCATCCAGGCATCCTTGTCACAACCCCCTATCGGGCAGAAGATTGGACAATACTTGAAGACACGCATCTAAGAGGAGTGATTCAGGCTTTCTAATGTTGTCTTCAGTGTGAGTGGATGTCTGGTTTCTAATTCTGGTGCCGGTTGACTGAGCAGGCGCGATCGCATCGCTTCATTCAGCCCCTGAACTAGGGTAAAGTCTGCTCCGGCAATGCTTTCAAGTCGTTCAAATTCTGCATCGGTCAGATCGGCAGCCCGCAAGTCTACTCCAGCTAAATTCGCTCCATTCAAGCGGGCATGACGTAAAAAAGCGCCGGTTAAAATGGATCGTCGCAAATCTGCCTGCACTAGACGTGCGCCTCTCAAGTTTGCCCCAGTCAGGTCAGCCCCTCCCAAATATGCACCTAAAAGATTGGCTCCTTGTAAATCGGCGTACCGTAGATTGGCAGTATTTAACGGCGCACCATTGAGATTTGCTCCTGGCCCGATTGCTCCGGAGGACTTGTATGCCAAGCCTTCCGGAAAACGGGTTTGGCTATCGTACCGCGCTCCTTGCAGCTTAGTATCCGTTAAATTCGCTCCACTTAGATCCGCTCCACTCAGATCCACTCGGTATAAACAGGCTCCCTGCAAGTTGGCATCTCGAAGCACCGCATGGCTCAGATCGGCTCCCCGCAGATCGGCTCCCTGCAAATCGGCTTGGCTCAGGTTCGTTTGACGCATGTCAGCGCGGATAAGCGTAGCCCGACACAAATTAGCTTTTTGCAGATCAAGACCCCTGAAGTTGAATTGGTACAAATCTTCCTGGATCAGAGCCATCCCGGCGTTGAGAAGCGCCAAAACATCTTGAGGGTTCTTCTGAATCTCTCTGCCTGTCATGGATTTGGAATTCTGACATTGTTATTCAACGGTATTGTACCGCGCCCCATTTACAATCATGAGGAAGGTTTTGTGATGCCTCTGTTTTGTGAAGGAGAACCGATGGTGTTTGTGCCACCCATAACAATGATGGACTTTTTTCAGAAAAGTGAAGGAGTCTGGTTTACTCAGCGCACAGTGCATCATTTTGACACGGTGACGGATGAATCAGGAGAATCCAAACTCCATGTGCAGGTGCTGAAATCGGATGACCCTAGGATTAAAAGCATCTGTGAGCTGCAAGGTATCGATCCAGCGATCGCCGCCGGGGGAGCCAGCTTTATGTGGCAGGCACACCAGGATAACCAAGAACCCAATCCAGATCAGGCCGCTGTGTTGATTGATGTGCCGGATGATGAGACGGGGCGATCCGGTAAACTGCTTCGCAATCAAGGCTATGTGGAAAAAATTCCAGTGGTGAGCCGCTACTGGTTTGGCAAAGATGGCATTCTGACGATCGATACGGACTATGAGAGTAACCAGGGACAGGAACGTTGCTGGTTCATGACCGATGATTTCCGAGTCCGTGTCAGCACCGTGCGAATGATGAATGGGGTGTATTTAATGACCTATTGCTCAGAACGGCGCTGTGTCTCTGATGCAGACTTAGCTGCAATGATCCAGCTCAATTGGTCTAGAGCATCCTCATGACTAGATGAGATTACGTTAAGGATCTTTACTTAGTTTCACTCATTTGAGACGCCTTGTCTAGGAACCCCGTATTCTCAGGAATCAAGGCAAATGAGACGGTGAATCTATGTATAAATCCTTCCTTGAGCATCTGGAACAATCGCTGTTTCAACGGTTTGATTTGCAAAGTCGCCCGATTCCTGCGGGGTTAGAATCGCAGGTGAGCGAACGAGGGAGAAACCCTGCCGTCATCCAGAGCTGGTGCTATCAATGCCCGGAGTTTCGGAAAATTCGCTACACCTATATAGACGCGGGTGCTAGTGCCCAGATCTTTAATAGTGTGGTTTATCCCAGTCACTACTACGAGTTACCTTTGTTGGGGATTGACTTTCTCTCATTTGGACAAGTCAAAAACCTGATTGTCATGGACTTTCAGCCCTTATTTCAAGACGAAGCGTACCTAAGGAAGTATATTTATCCCTTGAAGGCATTGCATGATCGGTATCCAGACCTAGCCCAGGGTCTGGAAATGAAGTTTTATGATGCCAATCAGTACTTCTCAAAATATTTATTGTTTGCCAAAACGGATACGGAAACGGTGAAAACACGAGTTTTCGAGGCATTCAAAGATTATTTGAATCTGTACTGGCAGATGCTAGAGGAAGCCAAACCTCTAACTGATGCGGAAAATATTCGGCGGATTGTTAAAGCCCAAAAGAACTACGATCAATATAGTGCCGACCGAGACCCAGCATCAGGCTTGTTCAGTAGCTACTTTGGACATGAATGGGCAGAAAAGTTTTTGTATGAATTTTTGTTTGAGGATGCCGTGCCATTAGCGATTGGGGCAGCCAAAAAATGATTGAGATTGACTATGACTCTTTATCAGCCTTTTTTAGATTATGCGATCGCTCTGTTACAAGAACGATTAGACTTGCAACCTTACCCCATTCCAGCGGGGTTTGAGGCAAAATCAGCGATGGTGGGCAAGGGCAAACATCAAGACGAAGTCCTAACAACCAGTTATGGTTATCAGGCGACCAAACTCCGGCAAATTCGAGCCGCGCATGTGCAGGGGGGAAACTCTCTCCAGGTTTTAAACTTTGTCATTTTTCCGCATCTGAACTACGACTTACCTTTTTTTGGTGCGGATTTGGTGACGCTACCGGGAGGGCATCTGATTGCTCTGGATATGCAACCCCTGTTTCGGGACGATCCGAGCTATCAGGCCAAGTATACCCAGCCCATTCTGCCGATCTTTGAGACTTATCAGCAACACCTGCCTTGGGGGGGCGACTTTCCAGAAGAAGCTCGTCCTTTCTTTTCTCCGGCGTTTTTGTGGACTCGACCCCAGCAAACCGAGGTGGTGGAAACCCACGTCTTTGCCGCGTTTCAAGCTTATCTTCAGGCATACCTGAATTTTGTGGAGCAAGCAGAACCCGTAACGAACTCCTCTTCACTGAGGGCGATTGAACAAGCTCAACTCCGTTATCTCCGCTACCGGGCCGAAAAAGATCCGGCACGGGGAATGTTTACTCGGTTTTATGGTTCACAATGGACGGAGGAATATATCCACGGCTTTTTGTTTGACCTAGAGCGAAAACTGGCAATGGCAGCGACAGATTAGCCATTCTTGGATGGCGCTGGTCTGCCTCAAAGGACAATCGTTGTCTGAGAGGCCAAAAACAGAGCCATTACCTAGGTTTGTAATATTTACGGAATCTGAGAAAATCAATCATACGCTCTTTAAGTAATTTACCTTTAGGAAACACAACGGATATGGCTGATATCCCAGAACTCACTTCACTCGATCAGGCAACCCCTCAAGAACTGACCGAAATCATTGCTGAGTTGGAAAAATATCGGGAACGCTTAGTGAATGACACCCTCTCCATGGCACAGCGAGCTAAAATCATGAAGGCGCAAGCTTTGGCTCATCTGGAGCCTAACCTGGCTCAAATTGATTCGACGCTTCAGGCGCTCCGCGAACGGCAAGCCACTACAACCAACGGTAACTAAATCCTGAGAACACGAACAGCGATAGAGAATTTGTGATGAGTTACCCCCTTAATGTTGAACCTTCAGCCGTGGATGACCCAGCGCTGCGAGTCCAAACTGAAAACGATGCCCTGATCCAAAGGGTCAATGAAGAGATTACACTGGGCACTTTTGACCCCACCGACCAACAAGTCTTGAGACAATTGGTAGAAGGGTTGGGAGACTCACGGGGACTCGTTCGCTTGCAGTTTGCAGAAACTCTAGGGGAAATTGGTGAACCCGCGACCCCTTTTTTGCGAGAAGCTCTGGCACATCATCCGGATGTAGTCACGCGACGAGCAGCGGCGAAGACGCTCACTATTATCGCTGACCCAGCCGCCGTGCCAACCTTGCTCCATGCTTTCCTCAATGATCCAGATACGGTGGTCAAAGGTTCGTCTGCCGGAGCACTGGCAAGAACAGGAGAGGCGGCTGTCCCAGCTCTGTTGGATATCCTAGCATCAACGGATCAGCCTGAAGATATCAAAGGTCATGCCGCATGGGCACTAGCCTTTATCGGCTCTGAAGCCGCTGATTATCTCTACAAAGCGTTGAATGCGGCTTCCCTGGATGTGCGCTGTGCTGTCATTGGGGCACTCGGTCATGTGGCACAAGAGCAGTCAGATGAAAAATCTTGCAACCTCCTGGTTTCATCTCTGGCTGACCCAGAACCCCTCATTCGCACAGAGGCAGCAGCAGCGTTAGGGCAAGTGACTTACCCTCCCGCTGTTGAGCCTTTAATTCGGGCCGTTCAAGATACTGATTTAGATGTGAGGAAGGCGGCTATCAACTCTCTCGGCAAAATTGGCGATCCTCAAGCCCTTGAACCCTTACAAGCAGTTCTGAATGACGAATTAGAAGTCATTCGGATTTTGGCAAAACTGGCGATCGCTCAAATTGAGCGCCGAACGACACAAGATGATTGGTGATGGGGGAATGAGGGTGATTCTCCCTCGCCTCTACTTCTACTGTTCTCTTCTCTGAAACTTCGTCGTCATTTCCAGGCGAGATAATGCGCTATTGGCAGACTCCCGCACATAAGAATCGGTTGACTCATCTTCCAGCAGGCGTTGAAGTACATCCACTCCCCGGCTATCCCCAATCGAGCCAAGGGCGTTCACAATGGAGATTCCCAGTGCCGGATTATCCGTGGTTTGCAAGGCTTCAATCAAGACATCGACAACTGGAGAACCAATCTCGCCCAGTGCCATCACGGCGGCAATATGCACCACTGGATTGGCGTCTTGCAAAGCCGTTTTCAATCCCAGAACTCCTTGTTCAGGAAACGGAATTTCTGGATAATTGATGGCAACTTGCGCCAGGGCTTTGGCGGCACTACCCCGAACAGTCACATTTTCACTCTTGAGCAATGCCTCGACCAAGGGCGGCACAGCATCCATTCCGATCGCCCCCAGCGCTTTGACAGCTGCCCGACGATAGGTTGTATTTTCCTCATCCAGAATGCTCATTAGGCGGGAAATCGTGGTTTCATCCTGGTTTTGGGCAAGTTCCCACATCGCCTGCTCACGCAGGTGGGGGTTAGGGTGCTTCAGTTGTTGAAAAAGTTCTTCCGTTGTCATACTCAGGTTTTAAAGATGAAAAATTTGAACACGGGGTTAGGCATCTTGGCTTTTTTAACGTTTAACCTTTAGTTTTGAATTGGCTTTTTCTCGGATCAACCCATCCTGATCCTGAGCAACTCGTTCATAGCCACTCTCGTCGCCAAAGTGTTCCAAGGCCATCAACGCCGCATACTTTAGATCCCAGATGTGGGTGTCCAGGCAGGCTTGCAGATCTGGAATCGCTCGGCGATCATCCAGTTCAGTTAAGGCGATCGCGGCTGCGGCGCGTGATTTCTGAAACTGGGGTTGTTTGTTATGCAGGGCTGAAATCAGTAAATCGTAGGCCGGAGCATGTTTCAGCCAGCCAAACAGCTTGATCACATGGAAGTGGGCACCATAGTCATTCTTGGCTTCTTCTGCATAGGTTGCAAACAGAGCGGCAGGAGCGGCCTCAGCGTAATGCTCAAGCATTGTTTTGCTGGCCAGATAGCAGCGCCCAAAGTCAGTTTCGTACAACTCTTGCACCAAAAATGGTAGTGCAGGCGGTTGGTCGTAATGATGCACTAAACTCAGATTATCGGGATGGTCGCGTAAGGTCTGCTCTAAATAAGGTTGAATCGTTTCAAAGGTGATGGCTCCAGCAGAAATTCCAGCTTCTGCCAACATCCGAATTCCCCGCAGCCGAAACACCAGGGATACCGGGCATCGAGCAATATCGGGAATGGCATCATAATAGCGGGCATCGATCAAATCTTGAATGGACAAGCGTCGCGCTAATACATTGCGGTGTTGTAACATCGCTACGACCCGTCCCATCTGTTCATAGTCTCTCGTGAAGCGACAAACGGCAGCAATCGCCGCACTGGCGGTAGGAGGGTCAGCGTCATCGACAAAGCGGCGAATCCTGTCTAGGGCTGGCTGATAATTTAACTTGGTGAGAGTGTGAATAATCACCCGATAGGTTTGCCCTGGTCGATTGAGCAACTGAGCTACATCTTCCAGAATGTCCGCTTCCTGAGTACCAATTTCCCCAATCGCCCAGACGGCATTTTCTACCGTGTAGCAGTCTCCATCACTTAAGCAGGAGTGAATCAGGGGTAAGGCTTGTGCGGCTTGGAGTCTCCCCAAGGTTTCTACTGACTTTCGGCGCACGATTCGGTTCTCTAATGTTGGGTCAGTTTGTTCTACTGCCCGCATCAAGGCATCAATTGATCGCTGCGTAGGGAAGTTCACCAAATGGGAAGCCGCGATGTAACGCGAATCATCCTGACTCACCTGAGCTTGGGGTGTATCTAAAAGGGCGATCGCCTGGTCTTCCGTCAAATTGAAGAAATTAAAAAAGCGTTTATCCATAAATCAGCCTAGGAGCAGATACCTGTCAGCTTTGAGCCAGTACTCTTCTTGCGAGGTGCGAGTCACTGACAACAGATAGTGTGAAGAAGCTAAATTTGATATTACGCCGATAAGTGGTGACTAAGCGACAGATCGATACCCACAAAACAAACCTGGAGATTCTTTGCCATTACTTAACCCTAACAGGCAAAGCAAAGAGCCAAGAACCTCCAGGCTGAAACAACTAGGGATCTACCCTGTCACAAAACCACCAATCCACCCATTAGGTTAGGACAGAGAATTGATTGCGTAGTCAAGCAGTGCATTGTACTCGGTCAGAGCCTGAGCTGACATATCACGAGGAGCACAGCCACGGTTGCGAGCGAAGCTCAGAGCTTCAACATAAGGAGCAGTGGGAAGACCCAAAGCGCGATACACTTCACGCTGACCAGCAATACCCCACTCATCCAGAGGACCGGTACCACCAACAACCAGACAGTACTGAATCAGACGCATGTAGTGCTTGATGTCGCGAGCACACTTGGCTTTGAATGTGTCGGTGGAGTTGGCTTCACCAGCATTGTTTAGGTAAGGATATTTTTTAATGCAAGCATCGTAAGCTTCACGAGCTACGTTGTCGAGGTTGTTAGCCAGCTTTTCAGCCGCTTCCAGACGCGCAGCCGCCCGCTGGATGGAACCCTGAACGGATTCCAGATCAGAGGTAGTGGGGAAACGACCTGCTGCATCAGCAGCCGCAATCACGGTGGTAACAACTGATTTCATTTCTTAAATCTCCGATAATTTAGAGTGTTGATTGTGGTGTAATGTTTTTCAAGAACTGGTAGCCAGTGACTAGCTCAGTGCGGAAATCACACGATCGAAGTAGCTGGAAGCTTCAGCCACTAAGCTAGCACAGCGATCTTCTACCACAGGAGATCCCATTTTGCGTAGTTTAGAACCAGCAAACGCTTCGCTGGGGGTATCTTTGATGTGAGCAGCAGCTTGAGCCTTCATGATCTGAACAGCACGCACGGTAGAGGTGGTGGGTACACCCAGAGCGGCATAGGTTTCTTTCAGTCCGTTCAGGCAGCGATCATCTAGAACAGAAGCATCTCCCGCCAGCAGAGCGTAGGTGACATAACGCAGGATGATTTCTGCATCCCGTAGGCAAGCAGCCATGCGGCGGTTAGGATAACAGTTCCCACCCGCTTGAATCAATCCTTGGTTTTCGCAAATCATGCCAGCAACTGCATCAGAAACCATGCAGCTAGCATTGCTGGCGATCGCATTGACAGCATCTAAGCGGCGGTTACCGCTCGCAACGAATGCTTTAAGGGCATTAATGTCACCGACAACAGAGGTGCTGGCATCGGCTGAAACTACAGCTCTAGAAAAAGCGTCAAGCATTTCGCTCTCCTTAAAAACGAGTGATCTGTAAAAACTTGTGGCTTGTTGCTCGAACAAGACAATAAAGACCATAAAAGACGATGCAGACGTCCGTCTC
>DATNQL010000713.1:0-5589 GCA_036704025.1 Stenomitos sp. | reverse complement strand
CCCGATACCGTAGCTTGGCTCAAACAACAGGCGCAATCTGATGACAATGAGGAAGTGCGATATGCAGTCATGCAAGAATTAGCCCGTGGCTGGAAGGATGAGCCTTGAATGTTTGAATTTTTGTGCAATATTTCTGTCAATGACCCCTTTGAACGGAAGGAAGATAGGGAACGCAACCCTCGGTAAACAGCACTTGAGATCATCATCAAGCAATATCGCGACCATCCCCAGACTCTACCCCTCTTGCAGGACAGAGCAGAAAATGACCCAGATGAGAAAGTGCGGGAGTTTGCTAAGAAGAAATTAGAGAAATTAGAAAGGCAAAATTAGAATTGTGGGAAGTGAGGAGCGCTCAGGCTAACTTAGCGTATGCCAAAGAAAATCAGGGAATTGAAAAGCTTACTCTTGAAAGCAGGTTTCACTTGGAGTCCCGGTAAGGGGAGTCATACCAAATGGTTTCATCCTCTGCTATCTGGAAAACTGACTTTATCAGGCAAGGATGGAGATGATGCCAAGTTATATCAAGAGAAAGACGTTAACAATGCACTTCAGAGACTAAAAGAAATTCAACAAGAGGAAGACAAAAAATGAAATTTCACTACAGCATCATTATTCAATGGTCAGATGAAGACCAGTGTTATGTTGTCAGTTTGCCTGAGTGGGGAGAGTTTTGTCATACTCACGGAAATACTTATGAAGAAGCTCTGAAAAACGCTCAAGAAGTCTTAGAACTTCTGATTGAGACATCTACAGAAGACGATGAACCACTGCCCAAGCCTATAATGTTCGGACAATCATCTCAACTGGCATTAACTCTCAGTAAAAGCCCAGACTCTACCCCTGTTACACAACAAAGTAGAAAATAACTCGGATGAAATACACCATCATTATTCAGTAAGTAAGGGATAAACTCATGACGACATCTGTAAAGACAAGCAAAGTCTACGATGAAATTATTGATTTCATTGCTGCTGGAACCACTCCGCAAAGCGTTATTGCTTTTAAACTATCGTCAACAGCACAAGACCGCCTAGAAGACCTGGTTTATAGACACAAAGCAGGAGATTTAACACCAGAGGAAAAGAGAGAATTAGACCATTTTCTGACATTAGAGCATATAATGACTCTGGCAAAAGCACGAGCTTATACGTACATTAACGCTGAATAATAATTCAAGTGCCTCGTCCATACATTAGTGAACAACTGCGGCGTTTAGTTGCTGATCGATCCGATCGCATCTGTGAATACTGCCTAATTGCAGAAGTAGATAGATCTTCAAATTACCAAATTGACCACATCATTAGCGTGAAGCATGGTGGAGTTACAACAGAAGATAACCTCGCTTATGCCTGTATTTTTTGTAACCTCCAAAAAGGTACTGATTTAGGGTCAATAGTTTGGCGCACTGGAGAACTTGTCCGGTTCTTCAACCCCCGTCGAGACTTTTGGGGAGAACACTTTCGACTTGATGAAGCTGTAATTCAACCAATTACAGACATCGGGGAAGTAACAACACGAATTCTAGAGTTTAACAACGAAGACCGGATTTTAGAGCGACAGACTTTAATAGAAGTTGGTAGATATCCATCGCCAGCAGCACAACAGCGCATGATCAAGTAGACAACTTTTGTGTTTGAATATTATGAAAATCACTACAGAAGAAATCGTCTATCCCTCCAGCGACGGTCAATCAATGGCAGACAGCACCATTCAATACCAATGGATTACCACAATCAAAGGAGGTTGTGATGCTCTGTTTAAAGATGACCCCAATGTATTCATTGCAAGTGACTTACTTTTGTATCCCGTTGAAGGCAATAACAGAATTTGCCAAGCCCCTGATACGATGGTAGCCTTTGGCACACCAAAAGGAGATAGACGTTCATATCTCCAATGGAAAGAGAATAATATCCCTCCACAAGTCGTCTTTGAAATTCGATCCTACAGCGATAGTCAGACAAAAATGGCTAAAAAATTAGCCTTCTATAATCGCCACGGAGTAGAAGAGTATTACCTCTACGATCCAGATGACAAAGAATTAACGGGTTGGCAGCGAATTGAAGGATTATTAGAAGTAATCGAACCGATGTCAGGATGGGTTAGCCCTCGCTTAGGAGTTCGATTTGAACTGACAGAATCAGGGTTAGAGTTATATCGACCCGATGGACAAAAATTCCTCTCCTATTTGGAATTGGAGGAACAGCGAGAAGCAGCAGCCCAACGGGCTGAACAAGAAGCTCAACGTGCCGAGCGATTGGCGGCGAAATTGCGTGAATTGAATATCGATCCCGATAGTCTCTAAGAAGCGATGCGATCAGCTTTGCTGTTGCCCTTTGGGCGATCGCAAGTATTAATGCCGACCGACGCATAACCATAATTGATCTGTTTTCTTAGGCATAATCAATACATCGATTGAGGTCATGAGCAAGAGTAATTATCGATAATAAACTCAGTGTGTCCAGTCCCAGAAGGTTGACAGACGAGCTCCCTTAAAAGCAAATATGAACCAGGTAGATTATCTCCGTATCAGCCTCATTGACCGATGTAACTTCCGATGTCAGTACTGTATGCCGGAGGGAGCAGAGCTTGACTACATCCTACGGCAAGAATTGCTGACGAATGAGGAGCTGCTGACGTTGCTCAAAGAAGTCTTCATCCCCGTAGGATTCACAAAGTTTCGCCTCACGGGGGGTGAACCGTTGCTGCGTCCCGGTGTTGTGGACTTGGTGAGTGCGATCGCCTCTCTTCCCCAAACCCAAGATTTAGCCATGACGACCAATGCCTTTTTCCTCGCAGGCATGGCACAAGACCTTTATGATGCAGGTTTGCGGCGCATCAACATCAGCCTCGACTCTCTCAACCCAGAAACCTTTGACAAAATTATCGGTCATCGGGGACGTTCACGCTGGCAGCAAACTTGGGAGGGGATTCAAGCCGCTCACCGCGTCGGCTTTGACCCCCTCAAGCTGAATGTGGTCGTCATTCCAGGCATTAATGACCAGGAAGTCCTCGATTTAGCCGCCCTCACGATTGACCGTCACTGGCACATCCGATTTATCGAGTTTATGCCCATTGGCAATGACAAACTCTTTGGTGAACGGGCTTGGGTACCATCTGAAGAATTGCGGCAACGTATTCGCGAGGTCTTTGGCTTGACAGAATCAAGCGTTCGTGGTAATGGCCCCGCTGATGTTTTCCAGATTCCCGGTGCTTTGGGAACTCTAGGATTTATCAGTCAGATGTCAGAATGTTTTTGCGATCGCTGCAACCGAATGCGCCTTTCTGCCGACGGTTGGTTACGTCCTTGTCTGCTCAATGAATCGAATCAGATTGACCTAAAAACCGCCCTTCGCAGCGGAGTCGCTCCCGTTGACCTCAGGGCGCAAGTCAGGCATTTGCTCATGATTAAACCAGAGATTAACTTCAAGCAGCGAGACTCTGGAACGGCGGGTGCCTACACCCGTACCATGTCGCAAATCGGAGGATAGTAATCGGGTTGTAGGTTGAAGGTTTGCGGGTTGAAGGTGATTCGATATGAAATTTTGACATTCAACTCTCTCAACTTTCAGCGCCAAAAAACCTTCAACATTCAACCTTTCAACCTTTCAACCCATTAGGCTTTCCGTGAGTAGAACTCAACCACCAGCAGTTCGTTAATTTGCAGAGCCACCCACTCCCGATCAATGACACTATTGACCTTACCGGTGAGATTATTCTTGTCAAACTCTAGATGGCTGGGTAGGTTGGCAAGTCCCGGATATTCTAAGTTTTGTTGGACTAGGCGCTTAGAGCGTTCAGTGTTTTTGACGGCAATCACATCTCCCGGACGGCACTGATAGCTGGGAATATTCACCATCCGACCATTAACCGTCACATGACCATGATTCACAAGCTGACGAGCAGCGGGAATCGTGCCCGCCATGCCCATGCGAAACACGGTGTTATCTAGCCGCATTTCCAACATTTGCAGCAAAGATTGACCCGTTGAACCCGTTGCCCGACGCGCCTTACGCACGTAACGCAACAACTGCTTTTCGGAAATGCCGTAGTTAAAGCGGAGCTTCTGCTTTTCTTCCAGTCGAATCGCATATTCGGAGCGCTTTCTGCGAGCTTGTCCATGCTGACCCGGTGGGTAGGCGCGGCGGGGCGTTTTGCGAGTCAAACCCGGTAGATCGCCTAGACGGCGCACGACCCGCAGACGCGGGCCTCGATATCGCGACATATGATTTCCTCTTTTGTGTCCTGACTAAGTATACCCAAAACTATAATTATACACTTTTCATAGGGGTATCTCATCTTATTATCACCTGTTTGTTGCCATCTTCACATTTTGTGAGAGCCAAATGTAGCGATTCACAGGCCAACAGGTATTATATGCCAGCACCATCGAGAAATTCTTCAATGAAGCGATCGCCTTCTTTTAATAAATGAGGGGCATAGTCCAGTCTGTCTGACGCTTTATACGAAGCAGATTGAGCCTTCAAACTCTCAATCTGCAACTCTAAAGATTTAATTCGGTCAAATAGCACTCGAATCACCTGAGCTTCTACATCGGGTAGGTGTTCAGTGTTAAACAAATTCACAGCTTCCCTAGATGGATGAGCAATGCGACCGGGAATTCCTACAACCGTGCGATTCGAGGGTACCTCTCGCAGAACCACTGACCCTGCACCAATCCGAACATTATCACCGATTTGGATATTGCCTAACACTTTGGCCCCGGCTCCCACGATGACATTTCTGCCTAAGGTCGGGTGGCGTTTGCCCGTTTCCTTCCCCGTCCCCCCCAGCGTCACGCCTTGGTAAATCAATGTCCCATCCCCGACAATCGCTGTTTCGCCAATCACCACCCCCATCCCATGGTCGATAAACACACCCTTGCCAATTTTCGCTCCGGGGTGAATCTCAATTCCTGTGAAAAAGCGATTGAGATGAGAAATGAAGCGAGGCAAAAAAGGAATATTAATGTTGTGTAGCCAGTGTGCTATTCGGTGAAATAACAGTGCTTGTAGTCCGGGATAACAAAATAAAACTTCCAGCCAATTGCGTGCTGCGGGGTCACGCTCATAAATCGTTCGCAATTCAGTGAGCAGCATACTCAGTTCAGATAAAGGTGATTGTTTGAAGTGAATTAAACAGAAAAAGTTACTTCTGTAAAAGTTGTGGCTGTGTCCTTGTGCTGTTTTCCAGTGCTTCCCAAGACGGTGCGAAGGGGGGAACGACAAGGGAACAGGCTGACCAAACGCCCCGGACTCTGCCACAAAAAAGCTGACAGTATCCACCCCGCCGTCCTTCTATTCGGTAATATCGGCAGTGCCGACAGACTAGTTTGCCCAAATCTGTCTCGCTCATGGGAATTTCCTGAATTTAATCTACGGCATTTTAATCGGAATACCGTACTAATTAACACGAAAATTATCACGTCTTAGTTAAAAAAGCAAGATATAGCGGAAGGCAGGAGACAGAAGGTTTTTACTGGTACGTGGTCGTTTTAGCCGTTCAATCTGTCCTAAGCTGAATGGCACTGACTTAAGCACTTTCCTGTGGAATTTGCCCCCTAAATCCCCCAAGGAGATCCCCCTCCCGTCC
>DATNQL010000712.1:0-5152 GCA_036704025.1 Stenomitos sp. | reverse complement strand
GAAGCGGAGGCGGTACAGTTAGCCGAAGAGATGGGCTACCCCGTTGTCTTGAAGCTATATTCCGAAACCATCACCCATAAAACGGATGTTGGTGGCGTGAAGCTCAACTTGGCGGATGCCGATGATGTGCGTAAAGCGTATCAGGCGATTGAGTCAGCGGTACTTCTGAAAGCTGGCGCTGAGCATTTCCTGGGTGTTACGGTGCAGCGGATGTTAAAGCTGGAGGGCTATGAACTCATCCTCGGCAGTAGTCCTGATCCCCAGTTTGGGCCAGTCCTGTTGTTTGGTACCGGTGGGCAGTTGGTCGAAGTCTTTAAAGACCGAGCTTTGGGGTTACCGCCGCTGAATACCACCTTGGCACGGCGGATGATGGAACAAACTAAAATCTACACGGCTCTCAAAGGCGTGCGTGGACGAGCGCCTGTGGATTTAGCACTGTTGGAGCAATTACTGGTTCAGTTTAGTCAGCTTGTGGTTGAACAACGCTGGATTAAGGAGATTGATATCAATCCCTTACTCGCTTCTGCCGATGGATTGATTGCTCTGGATGCTCGTGTGGTTTTGCATAGCCTGGATGTAGAGGAGGACAAGCTCCCTCAGGGGGCGATTCGTCCCTATCCGATTCAGTATGTGTCTGACTGGACGATGAAGAATGGCACACCGCTCAAAATTCGTCCGATTCGCCCAGAGGATGAACCCCTTGTGGTTAAATTCCACGAAAACCTTTCGGAAGAAAGTATTTATTCTCGCTACTTTCACTTGATGAAGCTGCAAACGCGAGTGTCTCACGAGCGACTTTCCCGGATTTGTTTCATTGACTACGACCGTGAACTGGCTTTAGTGGCGGATTATAAAGACCCCGCAACGGGCGAACATCACCTTTTGGGTTTCGGGCGCTTGAGCAAATTACATGGCAGGGATGAAGCTGAGTTTTCGATGTTGATTGGCGATCGCTTCCAGTGTAAAGGGTTAGGGACGGAGTTCTTACGTCGTCTGATCGAAATCGGTAAAGACGAGAAATTGCAATACATCACGGCGGAGATTCTGTCTGAAAATCGAGCCATGCAGCACGTTTGTCAAAAACTCGGCTTTCGCCTTGAACCAACATCTGAGCCATCAATCGTGAAAGTAGTTTACGAGTTACGCTAATCCTCCCAAATTAGGTGTAAGTTAGGTGACTGAGGGGGTACAACTAAGTATATATTCCTATCAACTTTTCCTCAGTCCCCTTGACCACGAACAAACGACGAATAAGGGATTCTAGGGTACAGACCATGATGAAAGCAGCAGACATCATGACCAAGGATGTAGTCACCATTCGGGGTGCAGCGACAGTGGCTCAGGCCGTAGATTTGATGAAACAGAAGGGCTTACGAGCCTTAATTGTAGAGCGCCGCCACGACCAGGACGCCTACGGAATCGTAACTGAGACTGATATTGTATACAAAGTGGCAGCATTTGGGAAAGACCCCAAGGCAGTACGGGTTTACGAAATTATGACCAAGCCCTGTATTGTTGTGAATGCCGACCTCGGTGTGGAATATGTAGCGCGGTTGTTTGCGAATAATGGCATCCGACGAGCTCCGGTCATCAAAGATCAATTGCTCGGGATCATTTCAGTCACCGATATTCTCACCAAGAGCGACTTTGTGGAGCAACCCAAAGAAGCTCTCTTTGCGGACAAAATCCAGGAAGCGATTGAGAACGCACGCGCCCTTTGTGCAGAGAAAGGGCTGACTTCTCCTGAATGTGCGGCGGCTTGGGATGCTGTGGAAGAGATGCAAGCGGAAGCGGCGCATCAACGAGCCAAACGGGTTGATAAAACAGCCTTTGATGAGTACTGCGATGAGTTTCCAGAGGCACTAGAAGCTCGGATTTATGACAATTAAAGTATTTGGCTCAATCACAGCGACGCATAAAGACGATTAATCGGTCATGGGTAATAGGTAATAGCTAATGGAAAAAAAGTTTTAGTCATTACCTATTACTTATTCGCTGATTCCGAAGACTTTACCAAAACTAGAAATTTCCTAACCATGCTCTCGTTCTAAAAGTAGCGTCACCGGGCCATCATTTTCTATTGAGACTTGCATCATAGCTCCAAACTGTCCTGTTTCTACCCGTAAACCACTTTGCCGTAACCGCTCAACAAATTTTTCGTAGAGTTGTTGTGCGATATCAGGCGCGGCTGACTGACTGAAGGAAGGACGGCGTCCTTTACGACAGTCACCGTAGAGGGTAAACTGACTGACAACTAAGAGTTCACCTCCAATCTCCTGAACCGATTTTTCCCAACGGTCAGTAATACCTTCATCACCCGGAAATACTCGTAAATCCAGACATTTTCGCGACATCCAATCGAGTTCTGTTTCGGTATCCGTGTTGGCAATCCCCACCAAAAGATTCAATCCTCTTCCGATTTTTGCAATCACGATATTACCGACTTTAACTTGAGACGATTTAACTCGTTGGATGATAACACGCATATGATCTACATTCCGCACTCGTTAAGGGTCACACTCTGTAATTTTGGGTAATGGGTAATGGGTAATGGGTCATAGGTAATGGGTAATGGGTAGTGGGTGTCAAAACGGTAGCTCTATCACAAACTCTGTTCCTTGTCCATCGGATGAGTGATAGTATAATTCGCCTCTATGTTTCTTGACTACAATCGAGTGGGAAATCGACAACCCTAAACCCGTACCTTTGCCAATCGGTTTGGTGGTAAAAAACGGATCAAACACGCGCAATTTAAAATTTTCTGGAATACCAATACCATTATCAGCGATGCGAATTACAACTTTGTTAGCGAAGGAAATAGGGAATTGACCATGAGACATTAACCAAGAGGAATGGGTTATGGGGCATTGCCCCTGATAATTATGACTGTTTTCTGTCTTTTTACGACGGTTCAGAACTTGTGTAGATATCCGAATTTCAGGGGTTATAGAAGCCTCTTGTTTCATCCTAGCCTCAAGGGCATCAATGGCATTACTCAAAAGATTGATAAATACCTGATTGAGTTCACTAGGGTAGCAATCGACTAAAGGAAGATTACCGAATTCTCTAATCACCTGAATAGCTGAGCGATTAGACTGTGCTCTCAAACGATTTTGCAAAATCATCAAGGTATTATCAATGCCCTGATGAAGGTCAACTTTCTTGCGTTCAGATTCATCAAGACGCGAGAAATTCCGCAGAGATAAGACAATTTGCTGGATGCGCGAAGCTCCTTTTTGCATGGAACGCAGTAATTTGGGAAAATCTTCTTTGATAAACTCTAGGTCGATCGCGATAATCTCGTTTGCAATTTCGGCAGGAGGCGTCGGATACTGCTTTTGGTATAGGAAAATCAGATTCAGTAGGTCATCGGTATATCCCAGTGCTGGGGCAACATTGCAGGAGATAAAACTGGTGGGATTATTGATTTCATGGGCAACACCCGCCACTAGCTGACCCAAACTGGCCATTTTTTCGGTTTGTACCAACTGAGTTTGGGCGTTTTTCAGGTCGTGTAGTGCAATTAACAGTTGCTTGGCTCGTTTCCGCTCTCGCGCTTCACTGCGCCGCAGGTTCTCTTCGACTCGCTTGCGTTCCACGAGTTCGGTTTGCGCTTGTTCAAACAGGGTGGATTGCTGGATGGCGATCGCCAATTGTACAGATAACTGGCTGAGACACTCAAGTTCAAAGGAATCCCACACCCTCGAATCCCTACAGTGATGAGCAATCAGCAGCCCCCATAAGGTTTCTCCTTGCAAGAGAGGAACCACCAGGTTGGCTTGAACTTCTAACTGCCTGAGGAGATCGATATAGCACTGTTTTAAACCCGCCTGATGAATATTATCAATCGCTCGAATTCGACCTTGTTGATATTTAGAGATATAGGTTTGAGCAAAGCAGTTGTCTTGAATGTCCAGTCCAAATAGAGGTGTCCAATCCTCGCCAACAGACTCAACCACGATTACCCCACTCCAATCGGGGTAAAAACGATAAATGACAGTTCGGTCGGTTTGGAGAAACCGCCGCACTTCCTCCACTGCCGTTGTCAGAACATCTTTCAGGTTCAGAGTGCGGCGAATGCGCGATCGCATCGCCCCGACTAAGTGTTCTCGCAGCACTTGCTGCTTCAATGCCGCTTCTGCCTGTTTGAGTTCGGTAATATCTCTGTGAACACCAATATAGTGAGTTAATTGTCCGGCGGCATTTCGCACGGGGGAGATGGAGAATTCATTCCAAAATAGGGAGCCGTCTTTTCGGTAGTTCCGTAACACAACCCGACATTCTCGCTCCTGTTGCAGTGCTGTTCGTAGTTCTGCCAAACCCGGTTGCAATCGATCTGTCCCTTGCAAGAAGCGACAATTTTGACCCATCACTTCTTCTATCGAGTAACCCGTGATTCGCTCAAATCCTAGATTGGCATACACTAAGGGGTGATTGGAGTCAGTAGCATCCGTAATCACAATGCCGTTACTGGAGGCGGCGATCGCTCGTTCTAGAAGGCGTAAACGATCAATTGTCTGCTGGCGCTCAGTAATATCATCCGCAATTCCTAATATATATTGGGGTCTACCCATTTCATCAAAAATGGGAATTTTTTTCACATGAAAGATGCGTTTTCCACGATGGGTCGGAATCGATTCGGTGGGGTTATCGATTAACTGACCTGTTAAGAACGCTTCTTGGTCTTGAGCCTTAGAAAAATTGGCATGTTCTTCTGAAAATAAGTCATAGTCACTCTTGCCAATCACCTCATTGGTACTGTACCCAATCAGTTCAGTCAAAGTTTTGTTCCAGAACACAAAATGCAGATTCTGGGCATCTTTGGCAAACACGCCCACAGGTAAATTATCTAGCAAAGAGTTAAGGAATTGTTGAGTGCAATGAAGTTCAGATTCCGCTTTTTTCCGCTCCGTAATATCAAAAATGACACCATCTAGACAGAGTAGATCTCCTTGATTTGTAAAGATACCCTGACCTTTTTCATAAACCCAGCGGATGCTGCCATTCTTATGGAAAATTCGGTATTCCAAAGAGAAGGGATGTTTCGATTTTAAGGCTTTCCGAATCGCACACTCGACTGATTCAACATCTTCAGGGTGAAGAATACTGTTTAAGTTTCGCTGGTGATTAGCAATAAAATCTGAGGCCGGAT
>DATNQL010000711.1:0-5065 GCA_036704025.1 Stenomitos sp. | reverse complement strand
TATCGAGTCAGCAATCACGTCTCGCGACACGAGGGAATACTTCATCCCTTCGGTACCCATCGAGATACCATCGCTGATGGTAATTGTGCCGAACATCTGAGGCATGGCACTGGCGTTTTTAACCGCCGCCTCTGCCCGTTGAGCAAGCACATTGATGCCCATATTGCAAGGGGTAATCGTGCTGTACCCATTAGCAATACCCACGATGGGCTTGGTAAAATCTTGGTCTTGGAAACCCACGGCTCTGAGCATAGCTCGATTGGGCGATCGCTGCACGCCCTGGGTCACAACTTGGCTTCTTAGATTGTCCGGCATTGGTGTTTTCTGCCTTGGCTAGAGGATTATATCATGTCCGGTTAAACACCCATCGTTAGGATTGACGCGGGGACGCGGGGACACGGGGACGCGGAGAGTTTTTATGATGGGTAATTAGACGGACATGATATTAGACGCTTACTCTACAACAGTTTGAGTTCATTTCATTCGAGGGCATTGATGAATCAACATGCCTTAGATTTTTACAAATTTCCTGGAATTTCCCAGCCCTCTACACGGTGGGGGACTTGATGCCAAAAGCCTGATTAATAGTTTTCAGTAATTCCTGACTGGTATAGGGTTTGGACAAAAATTTCGTCACACCGAGTTCAGCCGCATCAGCCAACATGGTGTTGAAAGAGAGTCCACTGCTCGCCACAACTTTGACTAAAGGGTTTATTTTTTTGAGCTGAAGAATGGTACTGGGGCCATCCATTGATGGCATCATCATATCGAGCAATACCAAACTAATTGTATCTTTTTGTTGGGTATACAATTCTATCGCTTCAATCCCATTACTGGCGGTTAAAACTTGATATCCGTATTCTTCTAAAGTAATTTTAGAGATTTCTCGAATAAAGGTTTCGTCATCCACGACGAGAATCCATTCTCCATGTCCCGTCAGCAGTTCACTGTCTTCTAAGGGTTGAGCTTCACTGTCCTGAATCGCGGGTAAATACACTTTAAATTCTGTGCCTTTGCCCACCTCGCTGAACACATTAACAAAACCACTGTGACCTTTAATAATGCTAATAACCGTTGAAAGGCCAAGACCGGTTCCTTTCCCCACTTCTTTGGTTGTAAAAAAAGGTTCAAAAATTCTATCTAATATTTGATGAGGAATACCAGTCCCTGTATCTGAAACAGTGATGACAATATAAGCACCTATTTGAGCATCGAGATTCATTTGAGCCTGATGCTCATCCATAAAAATATTCTCAGCACAAATGGTTAATATTCCACCCTGCGGCATGGCATCACGAGCATTGACACAGAGATTCATCAAAACCTGCTGTAATTGTGTAGCATCTCCTGAAACTGTCCATAGGTTGGGCGATACATCAATCGATATTTGGATGGATTTAGGGAAAGTCTGTAGGGCAATCTGATGCATGTCACAAATCAAATGCTTGACTTGCAAAGCTGTGAATTCACCTCCAAGTCCTCGCCCAAAAGATAGCACTTGCTTGACTAAATTTGTCCCTCGTTTAGCATTAGTGATGAGGATTGGTAGCAGTCGCTTACTCCGTGCATCATGATATTGGGTTTCTAGAAGTTGAGCAATCATCAGAATCGGCGCGAGCACATTGTTCAAATCATGGGCAATGCCACTCGCAAGTGTGCCAATGCTTTCCATCCGTTGAGCGCGGAAAAATTGGGCTTCTAGTTGTTTTTTTTGAGTAATGTCGGTATTAACTACCAAGATCGATTTGCGTTTACCTTCTTCATCACGGACCAATGTCCAACGACTAGCGACAATAATCGCCTTGCCCTCTTGGGTGACTTGACGCAATTCCCCCTGCCATTCCCCATGCTTCTCTAATGTGTGGTGTACAGGTTCGAGTTGATCTGTGTCTCGGTATAATAGTTCTGAAACTTTCTTGCCTAGAACTTCTTCTGTTTTCCAACCATATAAGCGCTCAGCACTTTTGTTCCAAAATAAGATTTGGTTGCTCAAATCTTGGACGAGAATCGCGTCTGTCGTGATGCTGAGCCAAGTCGCTTGCTCCCTTAATTGTTCTTGGGCTTGTTTGTTATCCGTGATGTCGTACCAAGTTCCTGCGATTTCCTGGAGGTTTCCTTCTGGGTTGTAGATGAGCCTCATTTCATCACGGAGCCATCGATAAGTCCCATTTTTGTGTAGAAAACGATATTCGAGGACATGATATTGATCTTGAAAAAAATAGGGCACGATCGCAAATATTTGCTTAGCATCATCAGGATGAATCCGCTCCGCCCAAAACCGATGATTTTTGAGAAATTCTTGAGGCTGATATCCGAGTTTTGCAGTAACGTTGTCACTGACAAAGGTAAAACCTCCATCTCCTACACATTGCCTTGTATAAATTACCGCTGGACTGGATGAAAGGAGATGTTGTAGTTGAGCATGAGCCGAGAGCAGTGCCGACTCTGTTTGTTGGAGTACCTTAATTTGTTGCTGTAATTCGACCTCTCGTTCAACCCGTTCAGTGACATCATCAATTAAGGTGATTGTGCCGATGCTCTGCCCATTTTCCATTAAGGGACAAATTCGCACACTTTGTTGCATCCGAGAGGCTAAACTTTTATTAATACTGGGGGACATTGGCAGGAGATAGCCGTGCAAACGTTGCGAAAGGACAACGACTTGACCCTTTAATGCCTGCTGATAAAAACGCTCTAATCGACGCTGACTGAGTTCAGGATAAACGTTTAACAAATTGCGCCCAATCACTTCTTTCGCTGTTCGACCACTGTGGACTTCTAGCCAATGATTCCAGCTATAAATATTTAATTGAGCATCGGTTGTAAAAATGCCTTGATCGACTAAATATTCTAATCCTTGGGTGATGGCTTTATCGGGATGGACAAAATCGTTCAAACTCTTAATGCTCATATCTATTGGCCTGTCAATTGTAGGATTTATGCCGATGGGCTACCATCAAACAACGAATGAGGCTGATTGGTTGTGTATTCAATTTATTTTCCTATCCTTATTAACTAAGGTTATTGATAAAAAATGCAAATTATTAAGGATAGAGGCTACCTAATTCTAGTGGTAAAATTGATCAAAATAGATGGTTTTCAGTTCACCCTTTATCGGACTTCAACTTTAATTGGATACTGAGTTATTCAGTTTTTAACTAAACTTGGTCATTCCTCTAAGTTAGGTAGGTACAAAATAAACGCAGATATGTCAACAAATGTTAAAAGCCTAAAACCCTCTTCCCTTCTGCTTTCTGCCTTTTGCCCTCTGCCTTGCCTCAACGACAAATATTAATGCCAACCGACTTATTTTGATCGTACCCCGAACTTAGGAATTAGGCACTTCAATGTCTGCCCACCGATCAATGGACTGAATTAAATAGTCTAGAGAGGCAACGCCCAAAACCATCACGAGATAACCGTTGATGGCATTCTCCCGCAGGTGGAAGGCTGTATAAATCACCATTGCATATCGCAATTCATCCTTACCAATAATCAGAGAATGCAGCAGCCCCTCCAATGCGTCTAAATGCAAACGCGGCACTGAAAACGAGATTTGGATTTGAAGAAGATTACCAAACATCCCCAAACAAGCATTCAAAAGAATATTCCCAACTTCCGTGAGTACCTCAGCCGCTGACGTATCTAAGCGATTGGTGTGGGGGCTTCCAGGCGGCGTCAACAAATCGGTGAGCATTACAGCCCCATCATAGTTCAAGAGCAAGAGGGCATTACCCGATACAGGCCCGGTGAAAATCTGCTGTACGGTGGCCACTTCCCCCTCGACAAACGTGGCGAGTTTGGCGGCCAATTCTCCAATCGGATGAATCGATACCTGAGGAACTTCCAGCATTACGCGGTAACCGGTTAGTTCAGAGAGGGAAGTGGCGGTGCGAGCAAAGCCAATGTTGATCAACTCGGTTAAGGCATCGATTTGGTCTTCCGTTAGTAACATTATGCTGTTCCTTGTAGTACTGCATTGACGGCGTTGAGTACAGTTGCAGCCATAAAGGGTTTGTTAATAAAGCCTACCGCTCCGGCGGCCTCAACCTTGGTGCGTGTCAAAGTCTGTAGGTCGGCGCTGGCAATAATCACCCGTGCTGACGGGTCCATTTGACATAATTTTTCCAGGGTTTCTTCCCCTGACATGCCCGTCATCACCAAATCGAGTAGGACTAAATCAGGCTGTTCGAGAAAATAACACTCGATGGCAGAGATTCCGTCTGTTGCCTCGATCACTTCATGTCCTGCCGATACAAGTATTCCCCGTAGCATTCGGCGGGACAGGCTGGAATCATCGACAATTAAAATTTTAGTCATTACAGCACCTCCAGAATCGCCGTTGCCATTTGGTGAAGGGGGACACTTTTGTCACTCAATCCCACCTCAACCACGGAACGCGGCATTCCATAAACCACACAGGTTTCCTCGGCTTCTGTCAAAATCGAACCACCTTGGGCTTTAATCCAAGCGGCACCTTGTTTGCCATCAGACCCCATGCCGGTCATCACGACACCCAAAACGCGATCGCGAAATACTTCAGCCGCCGATTGAAACATCACATCCACACTCGGACGATGTAGGGTATCAAAAGGACGAGCATCGAGATGGGTAACCACTGTGCCATCGGCTTGACGGACAAAGGTCAAATGCCGTCCTGCTGGTGCAATCAACACCCGACCCGCTTGCACCACATCTCCCTCCCGCGCTTCGCTGACCTCCAGCGGCGACATGTCATTTAATCGCTGTGCATACATCTCAGTGTAACCGACGGGCATGTGCAAAACGACCGCGACAGGCACTGGAAAGTTTGCCGGAAACTGAGGAATTAAATACATTAGAGCTTGGGGTCCACCCGTCGAAATACCGATCGCCAGCAGTTCCATCAAACCCAATCGAGGGGTAGGAAAGAAAGGAATCGAAGTTTGATCCGCCGAGGGCATCGCTGGTAGAGGCTTTAGGGAAACATTCGCCGCCGCTTTCACCTTTTGAATCAACTCATTACTAATCTCAAACACTTTTTCCGTTGCCAATGCCGTCGGTTTTTGCACAAAATCAACCGCCC
>DATNQL010000710.1:0-4591 GCA_036704025.1 Stenomitos sp. | reverse complement strand
GTGGCTTGGAATCCAAGTTTATCAGGGGCAAAGGTTGAAGATACTTTTGTCATCTTTAATGATGGCAAGTTGGAAAATCTGACGTTCGATCCAAATTGGCCTAGTGTTGAGGTCGAAGGACGGCTGCGTCCTGTACCTTTGGAGGTTGGAGCATAATCGTTACCCTGAAGAATAGAATTCGCATTATCCCTTCAAAATTAGGTGATGTTGGGAGTCTATGCTTAGTTTTTTTTGCTGCTGGAGTTGCGTTAGCAACCGGGTGATGCTGACTCGGGTTGTGCAGCAGGCAGTGGCAAGCTCTTCATGAGTGAGACGAACACTCAGGCGAGTGCCATTCGCTACAGGTTGCCCAATTTCCTGTTTTAACAACTGTAATAAACTGTACAACCGGTCTGAGACTCTTGTTTGTCCATAAACCGCCAGCAGCGATTCACTTTGTTTTAGGCGTTTGCTAATTTGGGGTAAAAAGCGCTGCTGAAGTTGAGGAGAACTCGCGAACTCGCCCAACGGAATGCACTCTAGCTGAGTATCAGACAGAGCCGTTGCCTGATAGAGCGACAGAGCCGTCAAGCTAGAACCAAAGACGGCAGCGGTACCGGCTAACCCAACCAACACCTCTTGACCGCTCGGAGAAAATGTTGTTAGTTTGACTAGTCCTGAACGAACCTGCCAAATGACCTGAGGGCTTACAGGAATGATTTCTCCTTTGTGATAAATGTGCAAAGGGTAGCCCAGAGCGGACTCGCTGTCAGAGTGTTCTTGTGTTTCAACCGCGCTGGAATCGCTCAACTGGCGCAATAGCCAGCGCAGGGTAGTCGGTGCGTGGGCGTCATGAGAGTTGTTCTCTACAAGGACACGGACATTCAACACCCTACCTTGATACGGTTGCAAGCGAACCTGCCACTCCTGTTTCCCCTGTCTTTGCTGGAGCCGATGCAAATTAGCCTCAAACGCTTGCTGAGTTTCATGAGTGATGAAAGCCGTTAGCGACCGACCAATCAGCAAGGAATGGGGAAGGTTTATCAATTTGGCAGCCGCCGAATTCGCTTCCTGAATCATTCCTGCGGCATCCGTTAGCAGGTAAGCATCGGGGATAAACTCCAACAAGGCTTGGTAGCGCTGACGCGAGATTTCCACAGTCTCGTCAGCTAATGATAACTTGCTATGCTGCTGCTGTAGCATCTGAGCCGCTAGCTCAAGTCGCTCAGAGGCAATGCCGAGTTCTTTTAAGGCTGATGGTAATACAGTAGGGGGTAGTGAAGAGGAGGTGTTAATTCCTTGATACAGGTGGGCTAAGCGATTAGACATCGCTTCTACCTGTTGAGTAAAAGCCGTTGCATTCATGTTGTACGTCCCCCTTGAATGTGTTGAGTTAGGCAAGCCACTGTTGCCATTAGCTCGTCGATATCAAACAGTTTAGGGAACTGTTTCGCAAAGCCGACGGATAGACCACGGGTGCAATTACCCAATATTTTGGTCAGAAGAGATTTAGCATCAGAGTTACTATCAACAATCAACACTTGCAGACCATCAAGCGGTAAAGATTGATCACACATTAGTAGGAGATACTTTGCCCCACTACAAAGAGCGCTGCCAAAGGAAATAGAGAAGATTCGCCTAGGACTTTGCACAGATAAATGCAAGCAATTGTTCATGGCATGATTAGGCTCTTGACTCAAGAGACTGGGACGTTCTGGATATACAGATAGTTGAAGAACAACAATCAGTAATGTGCAATAGGTTAGAGCCTAATTGCCAATCTTCATTCAGGATAATTCCAATCCACGTCGAGATTCAGTACGGTTTAGTACTGAACAGACTAATGACATGCCAACACCCAAATACGACCCCTGCAACCACTGATACCGAGTTGCGTTCAAACCCACATTCCGCACCTTGAAGTGTCACACTACGTAATTTTGGTAATGGGTAATGGAAAGAGTTTTTTACGTAGTGTATGTAGTATAGGCTACTAATTTTCAATGCCCAATTGCGTAAAAACCAATTGTGCCAGTCGAGGGTGCGGAATGTGGGTTCAAACATAGTAGTTGAGATCGACACGGAGACAGGGAGACGCTCCCGACGCGGAGAAATTCAATGTGCTACGTATGAATGCAACTGCATATGAGTTATTCAGGCATTTCTTGGCTATCTTCTGGCTTCGATGGCTATCGAACAGTCAAAATAGTAGAATCTGCCTCAGCAGACCATTTTGGTTTTTACGTTCTATCCTCTACTTTTTGCCTTGTTCCCCGCTTAAAAAGATCCGGAATTTCCCGTGAAAAGTAAGCTCCATGCCGCTGCTGATGCCACTGCCATGCATGAGTCACAATATCCTTTAGGTTTGGGTATTGAGGATGCCAACCCAAAACCTTTCTGGCTTTGTCGCTACTGCCGACTAAGATCGGTGGGTCACCCGGTCGGCGATCGCATTCTACAATTTTGATATCTTTCCCTGTTACTTCCTTCGTGGTTGCTATCACTTCTTTCACCGAAAATCCGTTACCATTTCCTAGATTAAATAGCTCACTGTCTCCCTCTTGAACTAAGTACTCTAAACCTAAAATATGGGCTTGTGCCAAATCAGTGACGTGAATATAATCCCGAATACAAGTACCATCTCTAGTCGGATAATCGGTGCCAAAAATCGAGACGGACTCCCGTTTGCCTAAAGCCGCAAACAGTACCAGTGGAATCAAGTGAGTTTCAGGTGTGTGGTCTTCTCCAAGCAAGCCCGTTGGGTCAGCGCCGGCGGCGTTAAAGTAGCGAAAACAGACAGATTTTAAACCGTAGGCTTGGTCAAAATCAGACAACATTCGCTCCACCATCCACTTTGTCATTGCATAGGGGCTGATCGGGTCTTGAGGATGGTCTTCTAATAGGGGAATTGTTTTGGGTATACCATAAAGAGCACAAGTAGAAGAAAATACAAATTTTTTGATGGAAGCTGCCACCATCGCCTCTAAAAGCGTCAGGGTACCTGCGACATTGTTTCGGTAATATTTCGCTGGGTCAGTGACCGATTCACCCACGGCAATATAGGCCGCAAAATGCATGACTGCTGTTATATTGTGCATTGTAAATAGTTGGTCAAGCAGGGCGCGATCGCTAATATCACCAACAATCAACTTAACCTTCAAAACCTGTTCCACGAGTTCTCGATGTCCATAGGACAGGTTATCCAGAACAATGACTTCGTAGCCTGATTTTTTCAAAGCTAATACAGCATGGGAGCCAATATATCCTGCCCCTCCTGTTACTAAAATGGTAGATTTTCCCTGAGACACGTTGACTTCTTCCTCCTCTAAAAGGGACTGGGGACTGTAGACTGGCGATTGAGTGAGAATCTGTGCCGAACGGTTCTGCTCAGCTAACCCAATTCCCAATCAGCAATCGCTACAATCTAAAATCGTTGGCGTTCATCGAAGTACCGAGACATCGCATGGTCAAGGCTGGGGAGTAGTACGCCACGCTCGCTACCGAGAACGCTGTAGGTTGGTCGGGGAGCGGTGAGACCAAGCTCTCGCGTGGGGCGAGCTTCGATCCGAGATGCATCAACATCAGCCATAGCAGCCGCCATCCGTGCCAACTCGGCCCATGCGATCGCGCTATTATTGGCCAGGTGCCACAAGCCGTACTCGCCATCAATTAACAGATCGAGACTGGTATTCACCAAATCCGGGACATAGGTCGGTGAGACAACTGAATCCTCTGCGGCGACGAACGTCTGCCCAGCCGCTAACTGACGCAGTGCGATGGTAACGAAATTATACTCGTCCCACGGTCCGAAGAAGGCACTCGTGCGAATTACTAGCGCTGACGGATGAGCCTTTAAGACCCGTACCTCAGCTTCAGCCTTGCTGCGCCCATACACATTCAGGGGTGCGACTGCGTTGCTTTCTAGATAAGGAGTGGCACAAGTCCCGTCGAATACGAGGTCTGAGGAGAAAGTCAGCAGTGGCACTCCCCACCTGGCACAGCTAGCAGCAAGGATGGCTGGACCCTCAGCATTCACCCGCAAGCAAGCATCAGGTTCCCGCTCTGCATCGTCTACCCGCACATATCCAGCAGCATTCACCACCGCCCACGGATTCAATTGAGTCAGAGTCTGATCCACCGATGCCGAATCAGTAATGTCCATCTCCTGGCGTGTCAAGAGATGATATGAGATGCCTCGGATGTCACATAAGCGGGCAAACGCCTTGCCCAGTGTTCCTCTGGCTCCAATAATGGCGAGCGGACGTACTGATTTGGGATTGTCCATGATCCGTTGCTCATGGCCCAACCCTCTGCCTCCGGCTCCCCCCTTAACAAAGGCTGTTGGGGCGGAAACCACTGACGACTGACAAGTTACCGACGGGTAGAACAGTCGCTCAGGTCGATGCCACCATCCGGGTGTGTCAAGTAGTGGGTGATCCGGTTCACGTCCCCTTGCTAAATCGCGTAGCATCTGAGCAATTGCCGTGGGTCGGGGACGTGGGCCACGCAGATCGAACACCCCTGGCTCGTAGTGACCATCAGCACGAGTTACCAAACTATTCCAATCGTAGGCACCCAGCAGAGACCAAGCCGTCACGGCACGCACATCAAC
>DATNQL010000709.1:0-2157 GCA_036704025.1 Stenomitos sp. | reverse complement strand
GTTCGCTCTTCCCGTAACCCCTCGCGGTTTCCAGGTGGTTAATCCCAAAAGCGATCGCGTGCTGTATCGTTGTTCGAGCCTCTGACTCAGAGGACAAGCAGCGCATGGTTCCTAGGGAAAACACAGAAAGGAGTAGATTTGTTTTCCCAAACCGTCGATAATGCATTTTTTAGATATGAGCTTCCAGCTATCAGCCTTCAGCTTACTGATTTCAAGCCCCTGAATTCAAGCGGAGCAAAAAGGGGTCTGGGTTGAACGTTGGTAAGTTGGAGGTTCGTGAATCGGTTCGCAAGGGTTGCAGGTTACAGGTTAGTCGGTTAGGGTGATAACTTCCAACCTTCAAGATTCCAACCTTCAAGTTCCAACCTTTCAACCCAGTCCTTTGGCTGACCGAATACTTGAAAGCCAAGCTAGGAGTCTGGGCCTGTTTTAAATCCCCGGCGCTGGGTAAAATCTTCGGGTCGAATGTTGGCGACAAACTCCCGAAAAGCGCGTCGTTCTTCCTCATCGGCGTCTCGGTCAACTGGAATAGAAGCATCGGCAACTACTTCTTCCATCACCCAGATTGGACTACCCGTCCGCAGAGCGATCGCAATTGCATCACTGGGACGGGCATCGATTTCTTTTTTGGCTTCTCCCTGACTCATACAGAGGATGGCATAGAAGGTATTGTCCTGAAGAGAGTGAATGATCACCTTCTCCAGCTTCATGTTCCACCCTTCTAGCATATTGACGAGCAGGTCATGGGTAAGAGGCCGGGGGGGTGCTTGTTTTTCCAAAGCGCTGATAATTGCTTTTGCTTGATCTTGTCCGATATAAATGGGCAAGGCTCGTCTGTCCGAGGAATCTTTAAGCATGACAATCGGACTTTTGGTAATGGCATCTATTGCAATTCCAGCAACTCTCATTTCAATCATCGGCTTAGCCTCTATAACACGGTCAGCATCACGGGCATCAAAGCAGAGCGATAAACTAGCACTCTACGGCAAACAATTGGAACAAACACGACTAGTTTTGTTCTGATCGCTTGACCTGTCAACCGTAAAATCAGCCCTTGAGAACCTAATTTCATCGGGATCAACAAGGTGGTATTCTCCAAGTATGCCCCAGTCTCAGGACGATTGCTTTGGGACTTCACGAAAAAAACATACCGTAGGGTGGAGAGTTAGCCCTCCAGAAGATGGGGAATGGATGAAGACTTGGGATCGTCTTCGAGGAGAGGGAAAGGGGAAATTATCCAGGAGTTGATCTCACTCTCTGGCTATCTCCTTCCCATTCGGTAATCCCTAGATCTCTCACTAACGTCCAGCCGTGGCAGCGCACTCATTAGGAGGAGTTCAATCAGATACAGTGTTTACAGGATTAATTCAAGCCCTTGGAACCCTTCGATCGCTAGGTGGCGATCGCTTCGATGTGTCCTGTCGCACTGACGCCTCGGAGGTTATCTTACAGGATTTAGCGATCGGTGACAGCGTTGCTGTTGATGGAATTTGTCTGACTGTCGAGGAAATTTTACCTCATGGTTTTGTAGCCACGGCTTCAGATGAAACTCTTGACCGCACAACCATTGGACAAAGACAGTATGCAGCTCCCTATGTCAATTTAGAAACATCAATGCGGGTCGGGAGTAAAATAGGTGGGCACTTTGTCACAGGCCATATTGATGGGGTGGGTTGCTTACAGGAATCGGTACAAACGCCTAATTCCTGGGAGATGTGTTTTACAGCCCCCTCTTCTTTAAGCAACGAGTGGCACCTTCATATTGCCCCCTATCTCGTCCCCAAGGGGAGCATTGCCGTCAATGGCGTCAGCCTGACTATTGCGGATTGTGACCCTCAAGGGAGCTGGTTCAAAGCGGCGGTGATTCCTCATACCTATGCCCAAACCAACCTCAGCCACTTACAGAGTGGCGGATGGGTCAATTTAGAGAGTGATATCCTCGGCAAGTATGTCGATAAGCTCCTCAACCATCGCGTCGGTGGAACGAACCGACAAGAAGATATTACACCCGCCTTTCTGGCAGAACATGGGTATTTATAGGGGTTGAAAGTGACTCTCCTAACGTTCACCGTTGGTTCACTCTTCAACCCTCAACCCCTGTTCAACCCTTAATAACCGCGTTGTGGGACTGACTCTGGTGTAGCCTGCGCGACTTGT
>DATNQL010000708.1:0-14539 GCA_036704025.1 Stenomitos sp. | reverse complement strand
GCAAGTCGCTGGAGGCAGTCAGTTAATTGAGGATAACCTCAAGAGTTTGCAAAAGCTATTTGAGGTTTTAGTGGCTCTGCATTATCCAGAGACCAACGTTCCGCTGATTGAGCCTGAATCCCTAGATGCCCAGAGTCAGCGATTACCCTCGGTAGAGGAAATCACGGAGGTTCAGCCAGTGGTTGAGCCGACCAAGGGGGTAACAGATGCGATCGCCACTCCAGACCTCGTCACATCCGAAGATATCACTCCAGAGACCTCACCGACCTCGGAACTCCCAGTTTCTTCCTTGACACCATCGGTAGAGAACGATTCAGTATTGGTAGAGGAAACAAACGAGGAAGAGGACGAGGATGACGATTGGGATGACTCTGTCTTAGATTTATTGGAGTCTTTGCCCGTCGCCCCACCTCCGAACCCAGAGACATCTGAGTCGGATCTGCGTGAGAATTGGGAATGGAGGGATACGGTTGAGGGAGAATCACAGACGGAGCCAGGGACATTCGACTTACCCGCCCCTCAAGATTGGGAAAATCTCCAGCCAGACGATTTAGCTTCGCCCTCAGCCGCAGAGCCGCAGCCACTTGAATCCACAAGCTTTGCAGTTGATCAGGATTTAAGGGAATTTGTGGCGGAACCATCGGAGTTTGAGCCGCAGGAGCCAGACTCGCTGGATACTCAGCATTGGGAAAATCTGATCAGTCCGGATGAGTTTGAAACACTCCCAACCTCAGAGCCACAACAGCTCGAAACTTCAATTTCTCCAGTGGATGAAGACTGGGGAGACTTCATGGAGGAAGAACCAGAGTCGGCTCAAGGGGAATTAGACTCCCTCGACAATCAGGATTGGCCCACTCTCAAGCGGGAAGACTTTGAATTGCTTTCCACCTCAGAGCAGGAAAGTCTAGAAGCCACCAGCCCCATGGATGAAGACTGGGGAGACTTCATTGACCATGAAGCAGACACAGAGTTAGACAAACCCGTTCCCAATTTGGAATCTTTGGACTTAGAAGAGGATGAAGAATGGGATGATTGGGTGATGGATGAGCCTCAGCCTGTGATCGAGACACCGGTGGTCGATATGGAGTCTTTAGAGCTGGTCGAGGATGAAGACTGGGGAGACTTAGTGGAAGACACTGAACCCTTTGCCAATCCCTCTCTGGATGAGTTGAGATCGAACTTAGACACCAGCGAGGATTGGGATGACTTTACGGCGGAAGAACTGGAACCCTCTGGAGCTTTGTTAGATCAAGATCAGGATCTAGGCGCAGGTTTTGATTGGTCTGGAACCCTGGACGATTTAACCTCGGATGAGTCACAGACCCACAATCCGAATCTCAACAACAACCTGGAGTTAGACTTTTCGGCAGATTCAGATGAGTCACCAGCGTCTGAGTCAGGACTTTCTGACAAATCGTCTGATACACTGACAGGTCAAGAGCCGGACACAGCCACTCAGCCGAAATCGGTTGGCAAACCCGTGCCACCCCCACCCCCCCCAAACCAGAATAGCTAGAAGTAGGTAGTTTGATGGCGATGATCAATACTCAAAACCGAAAGCGAAACAAGACGACAGACTTAGTTGCCCCCCACTCCCACCCTAATAGACCTGCCACTTCTGGGTTGAATCGCAACCTCAATGAATTTTTGCAGTCCTTGGGAGAAGTCTTGATCGATATCACCGCCGTCGAAGTGAACACGATGGTGGTTGAGCAAATTACAGGGGATAAGTTCATCGCTTGGGAAGCCTACCGAGATATTTATCCTATTTCTCAGGAGTATTTGGAACAGCAGGGAATTCACGAGTCTTTGCGATCGCGCTATCTGGAATTACGCAAAACCCTGGAACTGGAATATGCCTTGCTCCTGAGTGACTCATCCTCGGAGTTTTACGACCCCACCATCCTCGATTCGACCTCAGCGGAAAACCCGATTCTGACCGATCCAACCGTAGAATTGCATCATATCCAAACACGGCTACCAGACCCGATTAGTCCCACCCATTCCGAAGAGATTCTCAAAGCCCAACGAGTTCTGAGAAACTGCCGTTTCTTACGCAGTTTGCGAAAGGTCAGTGAACTGAAAACCGCGCTGGATAATCGAAACAAGGCTTTGTACCGAACGCTGGCACAGCAACCGGGCTATGTTAAACCTGAAGTGTTGCAAAAAGCCGTCACGACGGATCTGATTTATGCCCAAACCGTGATTCAGCTCGATGGTGATGTGATTAACCGCTACTCTCAGGAAATTTTGGATCATCCTCATCGGGATGTCATTCTCCAAATTCACAAAGAGGGTGTCACGGCGGGGGAAAAACAGTGGCGCGGATTGTTGGAGTTTGTCATTGGTTTGGTGCAGGCGTCGCTGCAATGGAATTCTGGCAAGGATGGGTCTTTCTGAGATGCAACGTAACCACAGGTGAGGATAGAGTAATTTTCCCGTGCCGCATTCTATTTCCCGAAAGCACTCCAACCCGACTTGGGAGCGTAGGGTTCTCAATTTAGAACCCTATATCCAATTTGAGCAAGAGCGAATGAGTCGTTCTCGCGTGGTATTTCACAGCATTCGCTTCAACTTAGATCAAGACGTTCTCCAGCAAATTCAATCGGCAAAAGAGGTGGGTTGCCGCCTTGACTTTTCTCCCAAGTTTTTAGCCGATTTGCGCTACTATGCTCTGATTGATGCACAAAACCACCTGCGGTCAGAATTAACGTTTTACACGTACTTTGTGCAAGGAGGTTACCCAGAAGCGCTGATGCGGAGTGTAATTTCCAGCGATGGAGCAGTCTTGCACCAAATTAAGAACAATTGTCTAGAATATCCTGAGTTTTGTCGCCAAATTACTTTGGCTCACCATTGGCTCATCAATCAACTGCTGAGTCAGCTACATCTGAAGGGTTTGGTCAAGGGGAAGCTACTGGTTCGGGTGCTATCTTGGTTGACTGTAGTTGCGATCGCGCTTTTGTGGATACCCCTACTCATTCAGATAAATCCATGGCTTTTATGGGTCGTGCTATTTGTGGCGTTGCTTTTGCAACGGGTGTTACAAAACCTGATTTGGCTACGATTACCGTCCTTGAGCCGCTGGATATGGCGTAAACTCTTATCGGGCTTACTCTCGCATAAGCCCTTAGAGAAAAAAATTGCTCAAGGTGTTCTCGCTCGTTTAGTCCCTTAATCGAAAATTATCCCGACTAGAGAGAAGAGCAAGAGAAAGATGGTTTGGAGACGCATTTCTACCAAGCCATGAAATTGTTTAAAACCCTGTTAATAGTTCTGGATATTGTATTAGCTTTAGCCGCAGCCTATGTTCTGTTTCCCACGTTAATTGAAGCGGCAGCTACTATACCCATCGCACTCGCGGTTCTTTTGGGGGCTGGCCTGATGCTAGTTATTTATGGGGATTAGGACTTTATGCAAAGCTACATTTCAGGCAGTTGTCCTAGTCGTAGGGTGGGAATTGCCCACCCTAAGTGTAGGTTGAAGGAATTTATTGATAAGCTGTGACGCATTTAAGAAATCATATTTCCATACCCTACACCCCACACCCTACACCCCACACCCCTTATGACAATTTCACTATGGCAATTTAGCTGCACATCAGCTTAGTAGAATCAGTCCGCCTGCAATGACTGAACAGCTACTGCGAAGAATCTTCTACCGTCGGTGATTTCCGCTTGCGAAAAATACCGGTCATCTGAATTCCAGTAATCAGTAGCGCGACCAATCCCAGTCCGACGAACAGCACGTAAATAGACTTGAAGAACGAGCCTAAATACGAACCTTGGTGGATATTTAGAAATATCTCGATTTGTTCATCCGACAGACCGAACCATTTTTCTCCCAGCGCATAAATCACGCCTGTTAGGGCACTCACCGCCAGTGGTAAGAAAAGAATGGGGGCAAGAATTCGGTGAAAAGTTCTCAGACTCAACTGGACTGGCTTTCGTTGTGAAGAATGACCACGACGTTTGAGCATCGTCAGTCCTGTCACCACCATTCCCAATAGCCCCAAACCCACTAACAGGACGTAGATAGGAACCAGAGGTTGACCTAGATATTCCCCTTGATGAATGACGAGGAAAAACTCTGCCACGTTTTTTGGCATACCAAACCAGCTTCTCCCTAAACGGTAAGCCACACCAGTTAGAGCGCTGGCAAGCAAGGGCAGGAACAGAATGGGGGCAACTTTGCGGTGTAGTTTACGAAATTCAATGCTCATATAATCCTTTAGCCATGAATTCTTTACCGTGCTGTTAGTGGACTAAGCTGTTACGCATTTAATGGGTATACCTTCACACCCCGCACCCTACACCTCATACCGAGTTGCGTTCAAACATAGTAGTTGAGATAGACACCCAGACAGGGGGACGCTCCCGACGCGGAGAAATTCAATGTGCTACGTATGAATGCAACTGCGTATCACACCCCTTTCAAAAATTTTTATATCCAATTTAGATGCGCCGCAGCTTACTATAAAGACTAAGGTCAGAAAGTAAAGAAACAAGGGTAGAGATAGTGACGCTCCTGGGTTTTACTGAACCAGTGGTAAGCACACTTGGAAGCAACTGCCCACCCCAAGTTGACTGTGGACAGTAATATCTCCGTGATGACGCTGAGCAATGGCTTTAGCGATCGCCAATCCTAATCCACTTCCCTTCTCTCGCCGAGAGCGGGCTTTATCGGCTCGCCAGAAGCGATCGAATACCAGCGCTAAATGTTCGGGAGCGATCCCAATTCCCGTGTCTTCGACTGAAACGATGACAGTACGTTCAAGCGGCTTCATGGACAGCGTTACTGTTCCGCCAGCCGGTGTGTATTGCAACCCATTCTCTAGCAGATTGCCAAACAAGCGAGCCAACTGTTTGGTATTTCCCAAAACCCATACACCGGGCATCCGATCAACGTTGAGAGCAATCTGTTTCTCTTGTGCCTGCAACTCCAACAGTATCAGTAGCTCTTTCAGGATGTCGTTTAACTGAACCACAGTCCAATCTGGTGTTGGATAGGTTGCTGTATCCATTCGCGCTAGCAGCAGCAAATCTTCCACCAAATGGGTCATTTGGGTTGCCGCAGAAGCGATCGCGGCAATCTTTTTCACGTCCTTGGGATGAATGCGCTCTGGATACGCCTGAATCACTTCAACTGATGTTTTAATCGCCGTCAAAGGACTTCGCAACTCATGTGAGGCATCTGCTGTGAACTGTTTGAGTTGGTTAAAACTCTGTTCAATCGGCTTTAACGATTGCCGGGTGAGCCATACACCACCAATTCCCGTCAAACATAAGACGACAATTCCACCCAACCCCAATCCCCATCGAAGCTGGTTAAGTGTACCTTCTACCTCAGCCGTTTCTTCACTGGTGCGAATATAACCTTCCAGATGTTGCCGTCCAGTTTTATAGCTGTAGGCGGCGATCGTCACTGTACGAATCCGTCCCTGGTGTAACATTTGGTAACCAGGACGTGGCGGTATATCTGGTAAAAGCGTTCCTGCATGACCAACCCGCCGCCTATTTGGATCAAACCACTCAACACCCTGATTGGGTTGACGCAGATTTTGCCAGGGAATATCTAAATCCCCATCATGATCTAGGCGACGGAAGGCGTTTGCATAAACATCTGGTGATTTTCCACCGTGCTGACGAGACTCATGGGATGGCTGGCGAATGGCCATCAAGTTGTGGGAAGCGGCTTGAGCCAATCCCTCTAATCGCTGATCGAGTTGTCCGTAGAGGCTATGGCGAACAAACTGATACACCGCTATCATCGACACACTAAAAATTGCCAGCATCACTGCCAGGTAAGACAGTAACAAATGCCAGCGTAGAGCTTGTGTCTTCGGATTAGGGCTGTTGTTTGAGTCGATAACCCATGCCATAGACTGCCTCGAGCAATTCAGGAGCGCCAACCGCTTTCAGTTTTTTGCGTAACTCTTTTAGATGAACTTTAACCGTGTCCTCAGTGGGAGGATTATCATATGACCAAAGGTGTTCAATAATGAACGAGCGACTAAGAATCCGATGGCTATTTCGCAAAAATAGATCCAGCAGACCATATTCTTTCGGAGTCAGGTGCAACAGTTTACCCGCATAAGTGACCCGACAATTGCTGGGGTCAACGCGTAGATGTTCCCACTCTAGCACTGACGGCAGAGCCGTACTTCCACGGCGCATTAATGACCGAATTCGAGCCATTAACTCTGGTAGATCAAAGGGCTTGATCACGTAATCATCTGCCCCTGCATCCAATCCCATCACCTTATCATTACTGGTGTCCCTCGCCGTCAACATCAGCACTGGTGTCTGCACTCCCTCTCGACGCAACCGCTGGCATAGGCTGATACCATCTAATTTAGGCAACATCACATCCAGTACAACCAAATCGTAGGATGAAGACTCTAAAAACTGCCATCCTGCCTCGCCATCTGCCGCAATATCAACAATATAATTCTGCTTATCTACCAGGATTTCTGCTAAAGCATCTGTAGTCCGCTCATCATCTTCTACCAGGAGAATTTTCATAGTCAAAGCTATCATGCCTACCAATACTCGAATGATCAATAATTTTTTGGGACAATTCATTCAATGAATGGTCAGCCATTCCTTTTTTCCTATTCGTTTCCTTGTCTAATTCAAAAGCTGATATAGCAATCCTAAATAAGATGCAAACACTTTTCCCTTGTCCCTCTTGTTTGGAAATCAAATAGGATTGCTATATATAGTTAGTCTAAATGAATTGTGAAACCTAGTGATCGCTTTTGGTAATGGGTAATAGGTCATGGGAAAGAAGTTCTAATTGCCAATTACCCATTACCGTCCTTTAGAGTTTTCACGAATGATTTAGACTGGCTATATCTTCTCTGTTGCAGCAGGAGTCAGGAGTCAAAGAGGCACCTGTGACCTCGTCACGGCTGCTGCGTCGCTTCACCTCAATGTATAAATTAAACCGCATCATACGGATGACATCCTGTCATGGGGATGATATATCTGCTCAGCATTGCTTGAAGACAATTATGAAGATTTGATGGGCTTATTGACGACCTCTTCTCAAAACTTTACCTAACTTAATAAAATAGAGAAGTCGGCAACGATAGGTATTTATTCTCAGTAATGCTTAATAGTCAATTTCCCTGGCTGACCACTATTATTCTGTTGCCCCTATTCGCCGCTCTAGCGATTCCCGTCCTACCGGATAAAGAAGGTAGAACCGTCCGCCTGTATGCCCTAGGGGTGGGTTTAATTGATTTTGCCTTAACGATTTACACCTTTTGCAACCACTACGATTTACAAAGCTCCACATTTCAACTGGTTGAAACCTACCCTTGGATACCCCAGTTGGGCTTGAATTGGTCAGTTGCCGTCGATGGTTTGTCGATGCCCCTGATTGTTCTCACTGGTTTAGTGACAACCTTGGCTACCCTTGCCGCTTGGAGAGTCACCCAGAAACCCAAACTGTTTTATGCCCTCCTCCTGATTCTGTACAGCGCCCAGATTGGCGTCTTTGCGGCACAGGATTTACTATTATTCTTCTTAATTTGGGAACTAGAGTTAGTTCCGGTTTATCTGCTGATTTCGATCTGGGGCGGTAAAAAGCGTCTCTATGCAGCGACCAAATTTATTCTTTATACCGCCGCCGGCTCAATCTTTATCTTAGTAGCGGCCTTAGCCATGGCCTTTTATGGCGATACCGTTACCTTTGATATGCAACAGCTAGCGCACAAGCATTATCCCATTGCCTTTGAACTGCTAGCTTATACCGGTTTCTTAATTGCCTTCGGCGTCAAACTCCCCATATTCCCCTTACATACCTGGTTGCCGGATGCCCACAGCGAAGCCTCTGCCCCCATTTCCATGATTTTGGCGGGGGTGTTGCTGAAAATGGGCGGTTATGGGCTAATTCGGATGAATATGGAAATGCTGCCCAATGCCCATATTCACTTTGCTCCCGTACTGGCGATTTTGGGTATTGTGAATATCGTGTATGGGGCATTCACAGCCTTTGCTCAAGAGAATCTCAAGCGTCGGCTGGCTTACTCTTCAATTTCCCACATGGGCTTTGTTCTTTTGGGCATTGCTTGTTTCAACGATTTGGGAATCAACGGCGCGATGCTGCAAATGCTGTCTCATGGACTGATTGCCGCTGCACTCTTCTTCCTATCGGGTGTTGCCTATGATCGCACACACACCTTGTGGATGGAAGAAATGGGGGGAATGGCAAAAACCATGCCCAAAGCGTTTGCTCTGTTTACGGCTGGTTCGATGGCGTCTCTTGCGTTGCCAGGGATGAGTGGGTTTGTGGGCGAGTTATCGATATTCTTAGGAATTACCACCAGTGATGCTTACAATCCAGCCTTCAAAGTGGTGATGGTTTTGTTAGCCGCCGTGGGATTAATCCTCACCCCAATTTATCTGCTTTCCATGCTGCGTCGCGTGTTTTATGGCAACACAAATCCCGAACTGAAGCTAGAGAAATATTTGGGTGATGTTAATCCTCGCGAAATCTTTATCACCGCGTGCTTACTCCTACCAATTATTGGAATTGGTTTGTATCCTAAAATGCTGACGCAGACTTACGATGTGAAGACCGTAGCGATCGCGAATCAGGTTCGTCATGCGTTGCCTGTGATTGCACAAGATAGCTCTCGTTTGTACTCGGAAACCTTTACAGCACCACAGCTTCTGACACATCAACCTCAGTCATTGTTGGGTATTGTTCAATCCATTTCGGGTTCCAGGTAAGGCCAAAAATCCCAATCAGATATTGGTAGTGGACTGTTTCAACTAATTTAGTGCATTAGAAAATGGGAGCAAATCATTAATTTGGAGTTTATGGATCAATTTACTATTGCATTATTTTAGTTGAATAGATGTTTCCGTTAACTTAATCCTTTTTGAATCGCTAGCACGGCGGCTTGAGTGCGATCGCGTACTTCCAGCTTTTGCAAAATCGCATGGACATGCACCCGTACTGTGCCTGGAGCAATATGCAGAAGTTTAGCAATTTCTTGATTCGTCTTACCTGCGGCAATTTGCGCCAAAATTTCTTGCTCTCGCTGTGTGAGCGGATTTTGTAACTCTCCATCTGTTTTTACCTGTACGGGTAGATTGTTTGCCATAGCTGCGCGAATTTCTGCCGTAACAGTTTGATCCCACCACGATGCTCCTGCCGCTACCGATCGCAGCGCTAAAATTAAAACTTCCGCTTCAATTCCTTTGAGACAATATCCAGAAGCACCAGCGGCAATCAATCGCTCAATCAATTGTTTTTGGGAATGAGAGGTCAAAACTAAGACTGGCATCTCTGGATGTTGCTCTTTAATTTGACGGCACGCCTCAACACCGCCAATCCCCGGCAATCCCACATCCAACAGCACGACATCCGGTAGATGCTGATTTGTCAACTCCACAGCCGTTTCGCCATCGACTGCCTCTGCCACAACTTCTAATCCAGGTTCTTTAGACAGCCGCACTGAGAGTCCCAGGCGAAACAGTTCATCATCTTCAACGACTAAAATCCGCAGTGGTGCTGGTTTCATCTTCGGGAGATTTAGGGCGGTGAAACCGGCAGCGCAGGGAGTTTGAAGCCAAATAAAGCACCCTGAGGTGTCCGGTTCTCTGCCCAAATTGTACCGCCGTGAGCCTCAACAATCTGACGAGATAGATAGAGTCCCAGTCCTGAACCTTTGGCTTGGCGATCGCTCTGCCCTTGATAAAATTGCTCAAATAAGTAAGGAAGTTCGTCTTCCCTAATTCCCGGCCCATTATCCAGAACGTTTACCACATGGTAACCCGGTTCTGAGCCTAACACCACGTCCACTTTGCCACCGCGTGGGGAATGGTTGATGCCATTGATGAGTAAATTGTTGAAGACTCGCTGCAATTGTAAGGTATCTCCATTGACCCACATGGAGCGACGAAATTCTGAGTTGCTATAACCAACAGAAAGATACACCCGACGTGTTGTGGCTAAATGTACTAGTGTTGCGATCGCGTCCTCTGCCACAGCTACTAGGTTCACGGGTTCCAACTCAAGTCTCAATCCTTCTGTATCATTGCGATAGACATCCAGCAGCGTCTCTACGAGTTGCAATGAAGCTTGGTGAGAACGAGTCATCATTTCCAACACGTCTTGTTGTTGTTTTGTCACTTGACCAAAGTACCCTTGTTGCCAGGAATTGAGCGTCTCGATCGCTCCTAGCAACGGCGTTTTGAGGTCATGGGTGAGGGTGGATGCAAAGTTTTCTCTGAGGCTAGCTAGCTGTTGCTGAGCGTGTAGCTGAGCCTTTTGTTCGGCGATCGCTTCTTCATAGCGACGGGCGCGATCGCTCAACCAGCCTGTCACAACTAATGCCATCACCGCAATGATTCGATTGGCGACTGTTGCCAGATTTGCGTGCTCTACCCTCGGAAACACCAAATTCAACAGGGTTAACACACAAGCGGCTAGAGTCACTTGCAGCGTTGCTGAGCGATTTAAGCGAGGATGAGCCAGCAATATTGGACCTGTGTACAGATAGCCAAACACATACTCTGGGGGTGTGTTGTACTCCAGCAGCATTACCACGGCGAATATGCCTGCAATTAAAAAGCAGGTTCTACGCTGCGGGTTACTTGTTAGCATCAGCCGATTAATCTTGCCATCACCTCATTACATAAACTCAGTAACTTTTCCCCTGACTTGCCTCAATATTAGCTGATATAAATCGATGTGACGCAGGGATTTATAACCTATCTATATCTAGAAATATAGTTAACACTAAACACTAAATAGATACTTCGTCGTATTGGCTACTGAAAGGTTATTGACTAAGATTATTATTGTGATTGATAGGCTAAAAAACTTGAGGTTTCGTAGAAGAATAGATTGACACTATTTATTAATTAACGGTTCCTCGAACTTAACAGCATTTACCCCCTTAGGAGTCTTGCTCATCATGTTGCAAGGACTTTTTCAAATAGCATTGACGTTACTTATTGTAGTAGCGATCGCTCCCTTGCTTGGACGATATATGGCGCGTGTCTTCCTAGACGAAAGGACGCTACTCGACCCAGTAATGACCACAGTTGAGGGCATTATCTACACAGCTACCGGAATTCGGCATCAAGAAAACATGACAGGTTGGCAGTATTCTCGTGCCGTACTGTGCAGCAACCTGGCAATGGTTGTCCTCGTGGAGATAATCCTCACCTTTCAGGGAATTCTCCCCCTAAACCCAACGGGATTGAGTTCGCCAAGCTGGGACACAAATTTACACACCCTAATTTCGTTCATTACCAACACCAACCAGCAGCATTATTCGGGCGAAACAACCTACAGTTATGCCAGTCAGATGCTGGGGTTGGGATTTTTCATGTTTACTTCGGCAGCGACAGGACTAGCCGTTGGGATTGCCTTCATTCGTGGCTTAACGGGCAGGCCGTTGGGCAATTTCTATGTCGATTTAACCAAGTCGATTACAAGAGTTTTGCTGCCTATTTGCATTGTTGGTGCGATAGCATTGATGATTTCAGGGATTCCCGAAACCTTAGCAGGGCCAGCGACAGTCACCACTTTGGAGGGGGCTACACAAGCGATCGCGCGAGGTCCCGTTGCCCACTTTGAAATCATTAAAGAACTGGGAGAAAACGGCGGTGGCTTTTTTGCCATCAACTCTGCCCATCCGTTTGAAAATCCCAATGGCTTCTCCAATCTCGTCGAAATCGTCGGGATGGTTAGCATTCCCGCCTCGCTGATTATTACTTACGGCATCTTTGCCAATAACAAAAAGCAAGGTTGGCTGCTGTTCTGGATGGTCTTCGCTCTCTATGTAATCCTGATTATGATTACCGCGATTGGTGAGTATCAGGGAAATCCCCTGGTTAACACTATCCTAGGTAGCCAGCAGCCCAACCTAGAAGGTAAAGAAGTGAGATTTGGTTGGGCGCAGTCAGCCCTGTTTGCGGTTACTACGACAGGTACGATGACTGGTGCTGTTAACTCCCTGCACGATTCGTTCATGCCTGCTGGAGGTTTTGTCACCTTGTTCAACCTATTTATGCAGATGATTTGGGGAGGACAAGGGACTGGAACGGCTTACTTATTTATCTACCTAATTTTGACTGTGTTCCTTACGGGATTAATGGTAGGACGAACACCCGAATTTTTGGGACGCAAGATTGAAAAGCGGGAAATTGTTCTGGCTAGCGTCATCCTGTTGGTTCACCCAATTGTAATTTTAATTCCCGGTGCGATCGCGCTTGCTTTTCCCGACCAACTCGCTGGCATTACTAACCCTGGTTTTCACGGACTCTCCCAAGTCATTTACGAATATGCCTCAGCCGCCGCTAATAATGGTTCTGGCTTTGAAGGGCTAGCCGATACTCAACCCGCACCCACAGCACTGTGGTGGAACCTAACTTGCTCAGTTGTACTGCTAGCAGGACGCTACATCCCAATTATTGCTCTATTACTCTTAGCGGAAGGGATGGCAAACAAACAACCCGTACCAGAAACGCCGGGAACCTTGCGAACCGACACAGGCTTGTTCACTGGCGTTACAGCAGGGGTAATTGTGATTCTCAGCGCGCTGACCTTTTTCCCCGTGTTTGCCTTGGGGCCGATCGCGGAAGGATTCAAACTTGCTTCTGGTGGGTGATGGGTAAGAAGTAGAAAAGCAAAACAAGAATAGTTTCAGGACTGACGCAGTTGAAGAAATCTCGCCCCCAATTGGAGGCTACCGTGTACACACATCTCCCGATCAACTTCAAATGCTGTATGGAAGCCCCCCTAGCCCCCCAATTCTGGGGGGAACTGGAGCTTCAAAGTCCCCCAAAATTGGGGGATTTAGGGGGCAAGACATAACTCATAAGTTTTGACGGCTTACTGAAAAATGGCTGATTGTTGGACAGCAAGCAATGACCAATGACCAATCACCAATCACCAATCACCAATTACCAATGAACACCACAAAAATTGATTCCTCAAAAGCGGCACCCACTCCTGGGCGTCCACGCAAACGACACAAGCCCAAGGTTAATACTAAAGGTCTTTACAAAAGAGCCTTTCGAGACGCTTTTATCAAGCTAAATCCGCGAACAATGTTGAGAAATCCAGTCATGTTCGTGGTTTGGGTGGGTACGATTATTACATTTTTGCTCTGGCTTGACCCCAACTTATTTGGTTCTACTCCCGATAAGAATCCCCGCGTTTTCAATTTTTTGGTGACAGTAATTTTGTTCCTTACCCTCGTATTTGCCAACTTTGCAGAAGCCGTGGCAGAAGGACGGGGTAAGGCGCAAGCCGATTCTTTGCGTGCCACCAAGTCGGATACCACAGCGCGAAGACTCCTGCCGAATGGTTTAACCGAGGAGGTGAGTTCTACTGCCTTACGCAAGGGCGACCAAATTAAAGTCATTGCGGGTGACATCATCCCAGCCGATGGGGAAGTCCTTAAAGGGATTGCGTCTGTGGATGAATCTGCCATTACGGGAGAATCAGCGCCTGTCCTGAAAGAACCAGGCAGTGATGTCGCAAGTTCCGTAACCGGCGGTACGCGGATTTTATCTGATGAACTGATTATTCGGGTCACGGCTGACCCCGGTCAAGGCTTTCTCGATCGCATGATTGCTCTGGTAGAAGGCGCGGAACGGACTAAAACCCCCAATGAAATCGCCCTTACCGTTCTGTTAGCCGTTCTCACCCTTGTGTTCTTAATTGTGGTGGCAACCATTCCATCGATGGCGAACTACGTCGGCAGTCCGGTGAGTGTCACGCTGTTAATTTCGCTGTTGGTGGCGCTGATTCCTACAACAATTGGTGGATTGCTGAGTGCGATCGGGATTGCCGGGATGGATCGGGTTGCTCAGTTTAACGTCGTGGCAACCTCTGGACGTGCGGTTGAGGCTTGCGGGGATATCAATACCCTAGTTTTGGATAAAACAGGCACGATTACGTTAGGAAATCGACTTGCAGAAGAATTTATCCCAGTTAACGGTCATACGCAAGCGGATATGGCGCACGTTGCGCTGGCGGCGAGTATTTTTGATGAAACACCAGAGGGTAAATCAATTGTCCGACTGGCAGAAAAATTGGGGGCAACCATCGATTGCGATCGCAACGCCGCCGAAGGCATCGAGTTTTCCGCTAGAACCCGCATGAGTGGCACTGATTTGCCCAACGGCAGCGAGGTGCGTAAGGGGGCGGTGGATGCGATTAAAGGCTTTGTGCGTTCTCGCGGCGGACGTCTTTCGCCAGAACTCGATAAAGCCTACGAACGAGTTTCTCGCTTAGGTGGTACTCCCCTTGCCGTTTGTCAAGACGGCGAACTCTATGGCGTTATCTACCTGAAAGACATCGTTAAACCCGGTATCCGCGAACGGTTTGACCAATTGCGGCGAATGGGCGTTCGTACTGTCATGCTGACGGGTGACAACCGAATTACAGCAGAAGTGATTGCGGGTGAAGCTGGAGTCGATGACTTCATTGCGGAAGCTACACCAGAAGATAAAATCGCCGTCATCCAAGCCGAACAAGCAGAAGGTAAGTTGGTTGCCATGAC
>DATNQL010000707.1:0-2191 GCA_036704025.1 Stenomitos sp. | reverse complement strand
GTCTCCGTGTCTATCTCAACTACTAAGCTGTGACGCATTTAAGAAAGCCTATTTCCACACCCTACACCCTACACCCCACACCCCACACCCCTTAGGACAATTTCGCTATGGCAATTTAGCGGCACATCAGCTTAGGACACCTGAGTTTGAGAGAGGATGAAGCCTCCGGCTCAGCAGCTAACTGGGTGGAAGACCCGTCAATAAAAATATAAATTTTTGTGAAATAAACAGCCATTCTGGCTGCGTAAAGATTGAGTTTGTTTACAATTTGCTACACATATATGGATATTTATTTCACCATAATTAATATTGGTATGATGTTGAATAAATGTGGATAGCGAAAATAACGTTAAACATAGCTATGCCATCTCCAGAGTGAGTGAACCTAGAAAAAACAGTACAGGGTATTAGGTTCAACTCAAAAATCTGAGGAACTCATTGGGAATGTCAAATCTTGCGTGAGACTCAGTGAGTAGCATTTGATTGAATAGCTGCAAAAGTACCGTGGAACACACGGGAACTAACGCTGGAGGAGGAGATTAAAACGGCTCGACATCAGAATATAAGACCTTAAGTAAGCTAACTGAAAGAGGCCGTCTCAGCCCAAGAATCCCACGCACTTTGACGCGTGGGAGTGTCAAAAATAACTCCTTGAACTACCTGATTCAAGCTTGGCAATGCATCCTCCCCTTTCAAAACAGCCTCAGCCGAAGCCTGAAAACAAATATCCAGATTGCTTATATATGGAGTTGTCAGGAACTTTGGTTCAACCCGACAACCAAGAGCATCTAGCATTTTGGAGAACATCCACTCAGAGGCAACCGATTGATCTGTACTTGACTATCCACTTTAACGAGCAGTGGGAATCACTGGCTCAGGGACGCGTTAAGTTTGGCCTAAAAGGTGGAGAACTGAGACTCAAACTGGAAAACAGTGAAATTCCCTATGAGTCCCGTGAGTTAGTCGGCACCCTGGAATTGGCCAATTTTCCAAAAAAGCAAGAGCGCGACAGGAGTCAGGAGCGAAAGAATCCACTGGGACAGCTCATTATGCCAAGGGCGACGGCAAAACCCATCACCATTGCCTCTCACTTCAACGGCAATAAACCTAAAGCTCAGGTCAGTTTTGGTACACAGCCAAAGCCATTTCTCCCTGAAGCGTCTATTACGGTTTGCCACGTAACCACTAAAGTGACGGAGGAAAATCCCGTCTGGATTTTTGAAGAAGAAATGGGAGAACCTGTATTCAAAGGGGTACTGAATCAAGTCAAGCTTGCCACTGTCAATGTACTGGCGTTGCCTTGTCGAATAGAAGCAAGGTTTGAAGTTTCCAAACGAGATGTGTGTCTAACAGATGCTGAAGGATTATGGCCGCCTGACATTAGTCGGAATAAAAGGGCCGTGTTAGACAGACTGATTATCCAACGTTTACTGGAACCCAAATTAAAGCCCTATCTCAGTCGAGCGGAGTTGCGTTATGAGTGATGACCAATCTCGACTGGATCTGCAAATCCTGATCCAGCGCATTGTAGAAACAGAAACAGACAATCTTGAGCAACTCGCAACCCTAGCAGGTCTCAGTCTTGCTGAAGATTTTGCAGAAGCGGACTTGAGCGGTACTGACTTGAGTGAAGCCGACCTGATTGAGGCAGATTTTAGAGGTTGCAACCTGAGAGGCGCTTATCTTAGAGGCGCTCATCTCCAAGGTGCTGACCTGAGAGGGACGGATCTGAGGGGAGCTCATCTTGACAAGGCGGATCTCAGAGGTGCCAATCTCAGAGGTGCCAACCTGAGAGGCGCTGACCTCCAGAGTACTAAGTTAAGCAGTGCGAATCTGAGTGATACCAACCTCAGCGAAACGATACTTTGTAGTGCTAATCTAAGCCGTGCCGACCTTATGGGTGCCGATATCAGGGATTCTAACCTTCAAGGCGTGAGCTTGAGCCATGCCAAACTCAGGGGAGCTAATTTGGGTCGCGTGAATCTGAGCCATGCCAATCTTAAAGGAGCTTATCTGATTCGTGCCTACCTTGGTGGTGCAGATCTCAGAAGTGCCGAGATTGATGGGGCGGATCTCACCGAAGCTGACCTGAGCGAAGCTAAACTCAATTGTGCCAAATTAAGGGGAACGAACCTGAAGGCGGCTAATTTGAGTCTTGCCGATTTGAGCGATGTCAACCTAATTCGTGCCA
>DATNQL010000706.1:0-10482 GCA_036704025.1 Stenomitos sp. | reverse complement strand
CAGAAGCTGGGCCGGGAGGCAATATCACCATTAACTCTTCGGCATTTTTAGCTGACCTGTTTTCTCGTGGCGCAGCCGTACCCGTCGGTCGCAACCCCGGTGACTTGACTCGGTTTCGGGGCAATGGGCGGAACGATATCTCTGTCTCTGCTGGGTTTCGGGGCAATGATCGAGTTGATATTTCTGCTGACTCACGAACCGGTACCAGTGGGGCTGTTATTATCCGTGGTTCGTTTTCTGAGCGAAGAGTTAACCCCTTACCGTCTTGGGTTGATGCCGAAGAATTAATTGACCGTCGTTGTACTCCGAGTAGCAATGCAAAGAAAAGCAGCTTTACCATTACAGGGCGTGGTGGGTTGCCCCCTAGTCCTAATGACCCCCTGACGAATCAGGACGTTTTGGTGGATTGGATTACCCTCAAAGACCGGGACGAAATGCATAGTCGTGAAACTCTCAATCCTAATCCTACGGCGGCTCATCCCCAGCAACTGGTGGAAGCGCAGGGTTGGGTGATGGGTTCAGATGGACAGGTGATTCTCACAGCGTCTGCATCCACCGTCACGCCGGGGAGTTCTGGCTTAGGATACCCCTCTTGTGAGGATAAGGAGACGGCTAGCGATTGAATGAGGAAATGCACAACAAGGAAAGAGGGAACGATATAGCAGAAGGCAAAAGGCACCGGAGCGAAGTGTGAGGAGGGAGAGGGCTTTGATGGTTATTACTGGTACGTGGTCATTTCAGCCATTAAATCTGTCCTAACCTTTATAGCAACAGTTATATTATTGTGCCCCTACACAAAGTTGTACTTAAATAAATTTTGATAAAGTAGGAGCAAAACACGATTGTGTTCTTAGAGCTAATATCACAATGAGGGAATTCCCAACATCCCAGCAGCGCCGAATTGGTTTAACGGGTGGCATTAGTACAGGAAAAACCACTATCTCGAATTATCTGGCACACCACCATCAACTCCCCATTTTAGATGCCGATATTTATGCTAAAGAAGCCGTGCAACCCGGTTCGCCCATCCTGAGCGAAATTTTTGAACGCTACGGTGTCGCTGTCAAGTTACCCGATGGTACGCTCAACCGCAAATGCTTGGGTGAGATTATCTTCAATAACCTCGATGAAAAGCAATGGTTAGAACAACAAATCCATCCCTATGTGCGCGATCGCTTCCAATCAGAACTTGATACTGTAATCGCTCCCACCGTTGTTTTAGTTATCCCGTTATTATTTGAAGCCGAGATGACGGACTTGGTCACTGAAATTTGGGTGGTTTGTTGTTCCCCTGAACAACAGTTACAACGGATGATGGAACGCGATCACCTCTCCTTGGAACAAGCCCAAGCCCGCATCAATAACCAACTTTCCCTAAAAGAAAAAATGGCTCGTGCTGATGTTGTACTGGATAATTCCTCCACACTAGAAGCTCTGCTTGAACAGGTCGATCAATTGATTATGAATAACCCCTCATCAATTGCCAATTCCTAATGTCCAATCTTGAATCACTTGAACTAACTGGTCAATCTCTTCCCGTAGAGTGAAGTAGTGAACACAGGCACGAACGCAGTCTGGGTCGAGGATCGTTCGGAGCATGAACCCCTTTTGTTCGAGAAACTGAACTAATTGTTTGTGAGAACGTCCATTCGTTAATACAAACGAAACCAGACCCGCTTGGGGCGGTGAAGTACATAAGCAACGGACAGATTCTAGCTGAGATAAACGTTGCCAAAGATACTCACTTCCTTGACAAATTTGCTCGTACCGTTCTTGAGCGGTTCCCCATTGCTGATGAGTGGCGATCGCCGCACGTAATCCGGCATACAACGGGTAAGCTGATGTTGCCACCTCAAACCGCTGTCCATTTGGTTTCCAGCTTAAGGGTTTACCGGTTTCATCACTGACAATTCCCCGCCAACCGATGAAGGTTGGGCGAATACTGTCCAAGGCATCAGGGCGAATGTAAAGACCCCCTAGCCCTTCTGGCCCACACCACCATTTATGACCTGTAAACGCATAAAAATCTGCCCCCAATTCAGTTAAATTTAAAGGCAGAGAACCCACCGATTGCGCTGCATCAACCAGAACTCTAATGATATGAGAACCGGTAGCATAATTTCGGCAGGCATCCACAATCTCTCGAAGCGGTAAAACTTGACCCGTATTCCACAGCAGATGACTCAGTACGACCAATCGAGTCCGGGGTCTCAGGTGCTGTGCAATCACGGTTGTGGGGTCTCCCTGATTGAGGGTTTCCTGGATGGGACAGGTGGAGACTTCGATATTAAACCGACGGGCGATTTCTTGGGCGATCGCAATCACACCAGGGTGCTCACAATCCGTCAGCAGTAAGTGGTCGCCCGCTTGCCAGTCAATCCCCCATAGGGGAATATTGCAACCCACCGTCACATCTTCCGTGAGTGTGATCGATTCTACAGGTGCGCCTAATTCCTGAGCGATCGCTAATCGGGTTTTGTTGCTTTCTTCCGTAATCCAGGTATTCACACCTCCACAGAATGGCCCATGTAACTGGATATATTCATAAACATTTTGGATCGCATCCAGCGAAGCTTGAGGCAGTGTACCTTGACCCCCAAAGTTAAAATAGGCTTTATTGGCTAAAGCCGGAAATTGCTGCCGATGGCGCTCAAGGTGAGTTGGCGCAGGGTAGATGCCAGTCATAGAAGCAGTGCGAAACAACAAGACATCCCATTTTATCGCTCTGGTTTGGGTCAGTGGTTCGTTCTTGCCTTTTACTCTTTTTCAATAGAATTGAGTCTCTAAAGATTCAACCCTCTTGCTTCGGTTGATGCAACCAATCGCCAGAGCTGACACGGCGGGTAGATTCGGTTATCGTAGAAGTGACGTACTAACTTGTGTTTTTTGATGTGTTAATCTGTGTAAGACGTAGGTGTAGAACTGGGCTTTGCCACCGCCGTTAATCTCCACAAGGCTTACACATTAAGTGCATCTCTAAATCAGGATCGACGGCGGGATAGGAGTGAAAATTCCTCGTTCCGAAAAGTGTTTAGTAACGGTGTCTACTCGCAACCGAAACCGAACCACAGCTTCTGCCAAGAGGCCGTGGCGATCAGCCTGAATGTATTTAATCTTTTATGATAGGTGATTGCCCAAGTCCCGCCAACCGATCACAAAGATTCCTGTTGTCGGTACTAAGAATTCTCTCAATGCCACCGTGCACCTGCCATTCTGACTCTGTGTCTGGCATCGCCCTGGAAATGACTGAAGCCTTACTCCTTTAAGGCAATAAGCTGCGGCGCATCTAAATTGGATATAAAAATTTTTGAAAGGGGTGTAGGGCGTGGGGTGTGAAGGTATACAAATTAAATGCGTAACAGCTTAACCTGATGACTGGTTCACTTAATCAAGCTTTCCCATGAGTCCAACAATGCTCATCCACTTACCATGAGGCCGTCAGCTCTCCAATGGTGCTGTTTGTAAGCCGCTTTCCAAACTTTTATTATGCAGGAATTGTGTGAGGATAACCAGACATGAGTAAAGTATTACTAGTTGAAGATAATCCCTCTCAGTCAGAGTTGATGGAGGGTTACCTGCGAGAGGGGGGACACACGGTGATTCGGATTAACAATGCTAAAGAGGCGTTGAATAAGGCACTTGAACATAAACCCGATGTGATTGTCACTGATGTGGTAATGCCTGGAATGAGTGGTTTTGAGTTATGTCGTCGCATCAAGAATAACCCATCAACGGCCAAAATTCCTATTGTGATTTGTTCTTCAAAAGACCAAGAAATCGATCGTTTGTGGGGCATGAAGCAAGGAGCTGATGCCTACTTAACGAAGCCTTTTTCTCGAGAACAGCTTGTCCGTGCTGTAAATTTGGCAGTGGTTTGAGTCAGGATAACCAATACTCCGTTTATTGTTTAAAATGCCAGCCGTTCAGTTCCCAGACTTCTATAGAGAAGTCTGGGATTGATGTTTCACTAAGTACGGGATAACCAACTGAGAAAAGGCAAAAGATTAACGCTCCCTGGTTGGGATTCTTGGCGCATCTGACGGCAATTCAGTCGTCAGAGGACTAATTAAACCGTTGGCGGTACCAAAGAGGTTGATCGGATTTCTCCCATCAGTAATTAATACACTTTGAATACCCAGCGCTTCTAAAAGTCTAGCTTGCATTTCCGGACCCGCTTGAGCGATCGCTTTGATCGTTTCTGAACCCATCGCTTCAATTCTCTGCCGAAATTCAGCACTGTTAAGTTGGGACATCGCTGTTGCTTTTTCAATTTCTAGGGCACTGAGAGCTTGTTGATGGGCTAATTCAGCTTCCTGACGCGCTCTGAGTTGAGCTAACTCGGCTTCATCCCGAATTCGAGCCGCCTCTGCTTCTTGTTGGGCTGAATTCACCGTTATTTCGCCTTGAATTCGAGCCGCTTGAGCCTTCGCCCTAGCTTCTGCCGTCGCTTGACCGGTTGCCTCGATCGCCGCATTTTCAGCTTGCAATTCTAGCAATTTTTTACGTTCAGCTTCCGCCGCACCGCGATCGACAATGACTTGCCTCTCCAATCTGGCTTTTGCCGCTTGCTCAATGCGTTCCGCATCCTGCCGTGCGGCAGCTTCTTGAGCATCTGTGGTAATTTGAATGGCAATTTGTACCGACTTTTGTAAACTTTCTAATGTGCGTTCATCCACTGGCTCCACGGATTGAATGTCAATGTTGGTAATCACCAAATTATTCGTTCTAATTCGGAATTCATCTCGAATCCGACCTTCTTCATCTATCCCAAACACCGCTTGACGAATAATTCGAGCCGAGTTGCGATGAAATTCATCAAATTTTTCACCCGCTACAGCACCCCGCACACGAGAGGCAATTGCCTTACAAGCATCTCCCACAAAATCAGGCACTTGAAACATTTTGACCGCCGCTTGTTCATCGTGCCGATCTACATCAAAGTACCAGTTATATGACAATTGAATCTGAAGTCTGGCATGATCGGACGTCTCTACCGTAAAGATATCCGTCATAAAATCTGGGCCTAATAACAAGGCTAAGGACTTAATTGCATTAGGTCGCTTCGGTTTGCCACCCGACAAACTCAACACCGTAAAGGCTTCATCCGGTCCAAGCATGACTAAGTCTGGACCAAATACCGTTCGTGCTGTGCGATCTTTATAGTCATGAATTTGCACGGCTGCATTTTGAGGCACATGAAAAACAACCGCTCTGGTTTTATCCCGTTCAAATACCGGTGGATTAATTCCTGGTATTTGACTGGACTCATTCCCCCCAGTCAGATGGCGATGTCGATTCGCCAATGGGTCGTTTTTTTGTGTGATCAATTCCTCAACGACTGATGCCAGTTGTTTTTCCCAAAGTTCTTCATAGGGACTGAGCATATAAGCCATTGGGCCACTCACTAATTTGAGTTCTCCCGTTTGAATATCCCGCACATAAATGCCTTCATTCTTATCTAAAGGAATGGCTTTACGTCTCTCAACCACTTCCACTTCCACGCGGGGGATATAATCTCTTGGCCCTGTAATCATCCACAAGTCACCTGGATGATATTCAATGAGGCCATCTCCATCACCTTCATTAAACGCTTCTCTGGCACGGAGTAAAAGGGCTTCCTGCTCACCCAAAACGTAGACATTTTGAATACCATTTTCCAGAAACTCACCCGGATGCAAGAAAAATGACGTTCTCCCTTGACGAACTTCTCGCATTCCGAGTTGCGGTTTGCCGGATGCATCGATAGGATTGACCAGAATACACCATTCCCGATCGCCTAGGGTGGTAATTTCAACTTCTCCTACTACCTGTTCATACACATCCGGAATGTGGATTTCTGTATCTTCAAACGTGACTAACCATTCATCACCGGCTTTGCGTTGCCGACTAAAAATATCGGTAAACGTGCGTTTAGCTCGAAGATGCAAGGCTTTGCGTTCGGTTAACACGTAAGCATTAATAATGCCAACCACTTCTTCATCGACCCCAGGTAAATAGGCTCCTTCTTCCCTCACCAGCCACTCTTCACCAGCGCGGCGTCTATTGCCTTGGCGATCGATACAATTTTGGCGTGCCAGCAACCGTAAGGCTTGGTTGGGTTTAATCACCCTAGTGGTAACCGTCTCTACGACTTCTACTTCCACACGGGGAATATAAGTTCCTGGCCCTTCAAAGAGCCACTCATCGCCAGCTACACGGTTAAGGGTTTGGGTTTGTCCATCACTCCCTGGCTCACCGGGGGTGAGGGTAACCGTGAAATCCCGGATCGCCTTGAGACGTAGAGCTTGATGTCTCTCAACGACTTGGAGTTGGGTAATCTCTCCGATCAGTTCTTCGTCTGGGTAGAGGGGAAAAGGCTCTTGGGCAAAGCGAATTTCGCGATCGCCATAGCACAGTTTAATCTGACCATGTTCATCGGCGATCGGTTGACCTGACTCATCCCGGAGAACCGGATTCTCAACGATACAATAATACCGAGGCGGCACCACAATCATCGGTTCTGGTTTTAAAATTAGTCGTTCATGGTCACGCAGAGTAATGGTTTGAGGGCCAACCTCTAGCCGGGTGACACCCGTGTTGTTGTCGAGAATGTGAATAAATTGTTGCGGCTTGAGGCGAATGACACCACTAGAAGACACGGGGAATTCGGTTTTACTGTCAGTTTTACGCTCAGTTGTATTCATTTTTTTTCTTAACAATACTTTGTAAATTAACAACACCAAATCAGCCAGAATAGGCTCACAGCCACAGGATGTGGTCATAAGTGGTTAGCTGAGACTGACACGGGGACGCTCCCGACGCGGAGAGATTTTCTGCACATCACCAACTCGTTTTGACCGCACCTACAGCCACATCATATTTCTCTTTATATGGATGCAACAATAGGATTTTGCACAAAGGTTTTTTGGCTGAGTTTTCTTTTTATAAAAAGTATTAACGATTGACCGATGGACTGATACCGAGTTGCGTTCAAACAGAGTAGTTGAGATAGACACCCAGACAGGGGGACGCTCCCGACGCGGAGAAATTCAATGTGCTACGGATGAATGCAACTGCGTATGAATCTGGTTTATCTCTTGCAGATGAGGTATTGAATCCAGAGGCATCGCTAAACTTGCACTTAGAAACATCCTCATCGCCACGATCAATAAACTCCCTGCCATAATGGGTTAAGTTAAACATGACTCTTTCTGCCGGAAGGCTCTGATTCAAGCTGAAGACCTCAATCAGCCGCCAGTGAAACGGCATACATTTCAGGGGCTTTGCCCTCAACATAAGGAGAATATCTCAATTTAAGCCGTATTGACTGAAGTGTATCCCTCTATAGGTGGATATACAGTACCTTTTGATTCAGCCATTAGGCGTAGAATGATTCAGTAAAATTACGTAGCGGCTGAATCAGCAATTAAATTATTGTGGAGATTACATAGATACACTCAATCCAGACAAGCGGCTCCAGTCCGTAGGATTACGGATAATAAGGCTTAAAAGCATCTGCATCAGACTTACAGTGTCAGTGCATCTCTACAAGGCTCAAGCACTTGTTCATCCATTTGGGCAGAACTTGCTGTTTTTCAAGAAAACAGATGATTATTTACCGCTATATGGAATTATGAGTGATGAGTGATGACTTTTGAATTAAAGACCTATAGCTGGAGCATCGGGCTTAAAAACCCTGAATGTATTCATGGATCAGCCTCTTTAACTCAAAACTTAAAACTCAAAAATTTAATTTCTTATTCCAAATTCAAAAGGGAAATCAAACCCTGCCCAGGAATTCACAACTGCATACAAGAGTCACTTTTGCCACGTCTTAGCTTCCTAAAGCTATCCGTTGAAGGGTCATCCCAGTTCATCAACTCAGGCATCTAATACCATTTCACTTTTGCTGTGTTACACATTTACTCCCAAATTCAAGGGGGAAGTAATAGTTCTATGTGTAGCCAATATTTAGAGAATTGACCTAACGATGTCTAACCAAGGGTGTTGAGCTTACTTGGAGCGTCATCAAGAGGCAGATTCCAGCTTGTTATGGATGAAAGCATTGAGTCTTCTCAATCAATCCAGTTCGAGCATTCATTTTAAGGCGTTACCTTCAAACAGCGAAATCATGACAGGAATAGAATTGCCATCTGTAGCGTCAACAAGTTCACCTCATCGTGCTTACTCCAACAGTCCCAAATCCTCATCCCTTGAATGGTTTTATAACTTACCTGTTAAGGGTAAACAACTCGCCGGTTTGTTTACCTCCGAGGTGATCTCCATCGTCGGACTGGTGGGTGTGGGGGCTGTCTTAATTGTGGCAGCAGGGCGCACTCAATTGGTGCGGCAAGCGGAGTCGGAATTAGCGGTTGCACAGATCAACTACGACTTTAAAATCAACCAAATGGAGTCTAGTTTTCGCGCTCAATCCGACAATGCCGCGATGATTACAGCCGCGATCGCTGAGGCTCAAAATAAACCCTTAACTCCAGAACTTCGGAATCAAATTAAGCAGATTCTGCAAAATGAAACTCAGGCGAGCAACATCGAATATGCCACGCTAGTCGGCAAAGATCGGCGGATTATTGTCAATGCCAATGCAGATCGAACTGGGGAAACTTTCGACCCAAACAACTTAGTCAGTCAAGCCCTGAACAATTCTAAACCGCTTCAAGCCAGTCAGATTGTCAGTTGGGCGGAGTTATCCAAAGAGTCTGCGCCCCTAGCTCAGGGTTTTGCCAACCAAGATGCACTTATCCGTTACACCATTACACCCGTGAAAGACCCAAAAACGGGCAGTACTCTTGGAGCCCTCGTTTCCGGAGACGTTGTGAATGGGAAGTTGCCGATGGTGGAAAACACTGTGAAAGCGTTTGGAGGGGGTTACAGTGCCGTTTATGTCCGCCAGCCTTCTGGGAAACTGGCCTTAGCGACGTCTTTGGACCAAGGTTCTGCCAAAGATGTGGCGCAAGCGAAACCCAATGTTCCCCTGCTCGATCCCTCCCTACTACAGAAAGCTGTGGCTAATCCGAAACAGGTCGTGACTGGACGAGCCGTAGCAGGAACACAAAGCTACACCATAGCGGCTAAAGCCCTCAGCGATGTCAAAGGCAATCCTGTGGCGGTGTTGGTGAGGGGAACAGAAGAAAACGCCTTAAATAAACTCCTCGGCGATAGTTTATTGCTCCAGCTAGCTGTGTCCGCCCTGACCTTAGCGGTGGATGTGGGGTTAGCCCTGTTACTGGGACGAACCATTGCCCAACCGATCAAACAGCTACAGCACACGACCCAACGATTTGCCCGAGGCGAGCGCCAAGTCCGAGCAAAGGCTCTAGCGGAGGATGAAGTTGGACAACTCGCCCAGACTTTTAATGAATTAGCCGACAGCATTGTGGTCAACGAAAGAGTGTTGGAGCAACAGGCTCGCTATCAAAAATCCGAAGCCGAGCGCTCCCAAGCCTTTGCCGAGTTTACCAGCCGCCTCTATAAATCGCTTGACATTCAAGATATCCTCGATACTCTCGTGAATGGGGTTCGCGACCTTTTGCAAGTAGACCGGGCGCTGATCTATTCCTTCAACGAAAAAAACCAACAGGGGACTGTCACAGCAGAATCTGTGGCATCGGGTTGGATGAATGCGATCGATCTAGTCAGCTATGACCTATTAGAAGCACGAGACATCGAGCAATTCAAAACCGGACAGATTGTTATTTGCAATGACATCTATGACGGCAGCTATACGGCTTGTCGTTTTGAAATTCTCCAGCATCTTCAAGTCAAGGCCACAATGATGGCACCCTTGTTTGCAGGCAATGCTCTGTTGGGTCTATTGTGTGTGCATCAGTGTTCGGAACCCCGAAATTGGCAACCCCAGGAAATCGCCTTATTTAATCAGGCCGCCGCTCAGACCAATCTGGCACTCCAGCAAGCCCATCTGATTCAACAGTTAAAACGTGCCCGCGAAGAGGCAGAACTGGGACGGCAGAAAGCGATCGAGTTTGCACAGGTTGAACAGGCTCGCCAAGTTGCCGAACTGGCTTCCCTGGAACAACGTCAGCAAAAAGAAGAACTTCAGAACCAGGTACTGACCTTGCTCCAGGATATCGAAGGTTCGGCGGATGGAGATTTTACGGTTCGAGCCAACGTGACAGAGGGAACCATTGGTACGGTTGCAGACTTTTTTAATGCGATTGTCGAGAATCTACGGCAGATTGTTCGGCAGGTAAAACAAACCGCGATTCAAGTCAACACGGCTCTGCAAGCTGACGAACAGTCCGTCGAGCAACTTTCTTTGGCTGCACTCAAGCAAGCGGATGAAATTCGTTACAGTCTAGAGTCTATCCTGGCGATGACTTCCTCCATTCAAGCCGTGGCTGAGAATGCCCGTCAAGCGGCAGCCATTACCCGCGTCGCCTCCACCGCCGCACAAACCGGTGGTAAGGCGATTGATACCACCGTCAACAATATTGTGAACTTGCGGGAACGAGTGGTGGAAACAAC
>DATNQL010000705.1:0-5305 GCA_036704025.1 Stenomitos sp. | reverse complement strand
TCACCGTATCGAGGCTTAAGCCAATTTCTTCAGAAATTAACTGACCACCAGTAAGTGTGGCAATATCTTGCAGTAGGGCTTTGCGGCGATCGCCAAATCCAGGCGCTTTGATCGCGGCAGCACTCAAGACACCCCGTGCTTTGTTCACTACTAAGGTGGCTAAGGCTTCCCCTTCTAAATCTTCTGCAATAATCAACAGGGGTTGACCGGCCCGCGCCATCTTTTCCAGCACCGGAACCAAGTCCTGAATGCTGCTAATCTTTTTGTCGGTAATCAGGATGCGAGGATTCTCATATTCCACCGTCATCCGTTCTTGGTCGGTTACGAAGTAGGGGGAAATATAGCCCCGGTCAATCTGCATCCCTTCCACGACTTCCAGTTCAGTGGAGAGAGATTTGGACTCTTCAACGGTAATCACGCCGTCTTTGGTGACTTTCTCCATCGCCTCGGAGATCATGCGACCGACTTCTTCGTCGTTACCCGCAGAAACGGTGGCAACTTGAGCGATTGCACTGCCTTCCACGGGTTTCGCCATGGCCTCAATTTCTTTGACCAAATGCGCGATCGTTTTATCGATACCCCGACGCACGGCAACCGGATTGGCACCCGCTGCGACGTTCTTGAGACCTTCTCGAATCAACGCCTGAGCCAGAACCGTAGCTGTTGTGGTACCATCACCCGCGATTTCCTTCGTCCTGGAAGCCACTTCTTGAATGAGTCGCGCACCCGTATTTTCTAAGGGGTCTTCTAGTTCAATTTCTTTGGCAACGGTAATCCCATCGTTGACAATCTGGGGTGCCCCATAGGACTTTTCTAACAGAACATTCCGACCTCTGGGGCCTAGGGTAATGCGGACAGCATCAGCAAGAGCATTGACGCCCCGCTCTAAAGCTCGTCTTGATTCTTCATCAAACGAAACGATTTTTGCCATAACTTTCCTGTGTTTCGTCGTGTCTCCATTAGCCAATTTAGCACTCTACAGGTCTGAGTGCTAAGTCAAGGCGGGAATTTACACTCTGTGCCTCTGGGGTTGGGGTGTCGTCCCAAGTCGTGGAAAGGATACCTGGCCTCTACTCATTCAAAGGAGACTGTTGAGCCGCCTGTAACACTGCCTCCAACAACCCCGGAAACAGCGCATCTAAATCCTCACGCCGCAACGAATTTAGGTGTTGTGTTCCTTCTTTGCGGCAGTAAAGTACACCCGACTCGCGCAAAACTTTAAAGTGATGGGACATTGTAGACCGGGCAATGGCTAAATCAAACGCCGCACAAGGTTGTTCACCCTTCGTCGCTAGCTGCCGAACAATCTCAATTCTCACCGGATCGCCCAGCGCATACAATACGCCTGCTAAAGATATGTCTTTTTGGTCTGGATGATACAGCAGTCTCATAGTTGCATTATCGCATAGGCTGGACTATAGTTTAATTATTCGAGATTCTCGAAATAATGAAATAATTCGGGAGGACAATAATGTCATCATTAACCCAAGTGACAGACGCAACGTTCAAGCAAGAAGTCCTCGAAAGCGAACTTCCGGTATTGGTAGATTTTTGGGCACCTTGGTGTGGTCCCTGTCGGATGGTCGCTGCCACAGTGGAAGAAGTCGCTGCTCAGTTTGCAGGACAGGCGAAGGTGGTAAAACTAGACACCGATCAGAACCCCAGTATTGCCAGTCAGTATGGCATTCGCAGCATTCCTACCTTAGTCGTGTTTAAGGGAGGACGCCAAGTCGATACCGTTGTCGGTGCAGTTCCAGCAACCACTTTGGCTCAAACCTTAGAAAAGCATCTGTAAGGCGGCTCGAACAGAAGTCGTTTAAATCGCCCCAAATAGCCCTCCTGGTTAACCGGAGATGAGAGTGAGGAGGGCTGGGTCAAAGGTTTGAGTTTGGAGTTTGGAGTTAAGGATATTTTTGCTGGAATCAATTGAGGAGTGTTATATCATGTCCGTCTAATTACCCATCATAAAAACTCTCCGCGTCCCCGAGTCCCCGCGTCCCCGTGTCAATCCTAACGATGGGTGTTTAACCGGACATGATATTAAACCTGATCCTCCAGCTATTGGTCTTTAAGTCAAAATTCATAACTCATCATTCATAACTCTGCGAAGCAGTAAGCCGATGAACATGACTTTCGGGTGTGTCAGCACTTGGACATAGGGCGTTAAACTTCGACTGTGGTTTGAGTCTTTCTGAAAATATTGGTCTTGCCGTTAAATCTCAACTTCAGATTGACTCGATATTCATGCCTCAACCCCAAACATCAGGAGCATAAACGAGTGAACAATATTGTTGGCTTTATCGGTCTGGGCAGTATGGGTTTTCCGATTGCCATGAATCTTGTTGAGTCTGACTACAAGCTCCATGTGTATAACCGAACGCCTCAGAAAGCACAACCGCTTGTAGACAAGGGAGCAGAATTAGGGAACAGTCCGGCTGATGTCGTAAAACCCGGAGGCATTGTAATTTCAATGCTGGCAAATGATCAGGCTCTAGAAGACATTTTCTTGGGTGAACACGGCATCCTCGAAAAGCTTGGCTCTGGTGGCGTTCACATCTCCATGAGTACGGTTTCACCGACTACCGCCCAAAACCTGGCTCAACAGCACGAACAACAAGGTTCTCATTACTTGGCAGCCCCCGTATTTGGACGACCGGATGCCGCCGCCGCGAGGAAGTTGTGGATTTGCCTGTCAGGAAATGGAGCGGCGAAAGAGAGAGTGATGCCACTCCTCAATCTACTGGGGCAAAAAGTGTTCGATCTGGGGGAGCAAGTGGGCGCTGCCAATGTTGTCAAACTCTCCGGTAACTTCTTGATTATCTCTGCGATCGAAGCCATGGCAGAAGCTTTTACTTTAGCCGAAAAGAATGGAATTGACCGAAGTCAGGTTGCTGAATTGTTTGGTCAAACCCTCTTTGCCTGTCCCATTTATCAAAACTACGGGCGGATGATTGCTCAAGAACAGTATGAACCCGCCGGATTCAAACTGGCTTTGGGGTTAAAAGATGTTGAATTAGCGCTGCAAACAGCCAAAGAAAGTCAGATGCCCATGCCACTCGCTAGCTTAGTTCGCGATCGCCTCATTTCATCCATTGCTAAAGGAAGGGGAGAGATTGATTGGACAGGGCTTGCTTTGAGCGTATCGGAAGAAGCCGGAATTCCAGGAAATCGGAAGTGACATCAACTGATTAATTCATTACACCCAGGCTGACAAAATTAGGAGAAAGAACTCATGATTGAACTTTACTATTGGACAACCCCCAACGGTCATAAAATTACGATGTTCCTGGAGGAAGTTGGACTCCCTTACACGATCATTCCCGTTAATATTGGTGCTGGGGAGCAGTTTAAGCCAGACTTTCTCAAAATAGCTCCGAATAATCGTATTCCTGCCATTATTGACCGTGAACCCGCTAGTGGTGGCGAACCTATTTCAGTCTTTGAATCCGGTGCCATCTTGCTGTATTTAGCCGAAAAAACCGGTCAACTGATTCCCAGTGATTTGCGCCAACGAGTCGAAGTCCTTCAGTGGTTATTTTGGCAAATGGGGGGTCTTGGACCAATGGCGGGACAAAATCACCACTTCAGTCAATATGCTCCAGAAAAGATTCCCTATGCCATTAACCGCTATGTGAACGAAACAGGGCGTTTATACGCTGTCCTAAATCAGCGATTGGCTGATCGAGAATTTGTGGCGGGTCATTATTCAATTGCGGATATTGCCGCCTATCCCTGGATCGTTCCTTATGAAAATCAAGGCCAGAAATTAGAGGATTTTCCCAACTTAAAGCGCTGGTTTGAAGCGATTCAGTCTCGTCCGGCAACTCTTCGAGCTTACGAGAAAGCAGAAGCCTTCAAAAACCAGGCACTCGATATTGAAAAATCCCGGACATTGCTATTTAATCAATCAGCTACTACTGTGCAACATTAGACTCTGTCTACAAACTCCAAACGAGCAAAAACCTTCTTTCCTCCCTCTGTGTTCTTCGCCTTCAGTGCGTGGAATGGATGTTTGCTGACAACTTCATAAACTCTCGAAATCTTGAAGCCCTGCTATGGATATCAATTTACTTTCTCCCTACAAACTCGGTAACCTAGAACTGGCAAACCGACTAGTCATGGCACCTTTAACTCGTAATCGCGCAGGGAAAGGCAATGTTCCGGGGCCACTCAACGCCACCTATTACGCCCAACGCGCCTCAGGAGGACTGATTATTACAGAAGCCAGCCAAGTTTCGCCCCAAGGTCAAGGTTATCCCAGCACACCCGGAATTCACTCATCGGAACAAGTGGAAGGGTGGAAATTGGTAACGGATGCCGTACATCAAAAGGGCGGGAGAATATTCTTGCAACTGTGGCATGTGGGACGGATTTCCCACCCCGACTTGCAACCCGATGGAGCATTACCTGTGGCTCCTTCTGCGATCGCACCTAAAGGTGAAGCTGCAACCTATGAAGGCATGAAACCGTTTGTTACCCCTCGTGCTTTGGAAACCTCTGAGATTCCAGAAATTATTGAACAATACCGTCAGGGAGCTAAAAATGCGCTCCAAGCTGGGTTTGATGGGGTGGAGGTTCACGGAGCCAATGGGTATTTGTTGGATCAGTTTCTGCGGGATGGGACGAATCAGCGCACGGACGAATATGGCGGTTCCCTGGAAAATCGTGCTCGACTGCTGCTAGAAGTGACAGAAGCAGTAACGGAAGTCTGGGGTGGCGATCGAGTTGGAGTGCGCCTTTCCCCCAGTGGTACGTTCAACGACATGCACGATTCCGACCCTTTGTCAACCTTTAGTTATGCAACCGAAGCACTAAATCGATTTGGCTTGGCTTATCTGCATATTATTGAGGTGAACGAATCCGACTTAAGGCATGGTGGAACGGAGGTACCAACCCGTGTTCTACGGGATCACTTTGCAGGCACATTGATGGTCAATGGCGGCTATAACTGGGATCGCAGCAATACTGCATTAACCAAGGGGGAAGCGGATTTGGTTTCCTTTGGTACGCTGTTTTTGGCGAATCCAGACTTACCACAACGGTTTGCTGCCAATGCGCCCCTGAATCAGCCAGACCCAACAACATTTTACGGGGGTGGGGAGAAGGGCTACACAGACTATCCCTTTTGGCAGGCTAGCTGAAGACCTTAAATCACGAAAGCATCGGGAAGCCTCTTTGTTCAACGGGGTAGGGCTTCCCTGTGAATCGGCTAACCTGCAACCTGTCACCCCAAACCGTTAAGCCAGGGCAACCGCCGATTCATGCCAACGCCCAACCGCCTTGCCAATCACCGACAGGTCTTGCA
>DATNQL010000704.1:0-5673 GCA_036704025.1 Stenomitos sp. | reverse complement strand
TGACGGGTTTGGAAATTGCCAATGCTTCGTTATTGGATGAAGGCACCGCTGCCGCCGAAGCGATGAGTATGAGTTATGGCTTGTGTAAGAGCAAAGTCAATACCTTCTTTGTCTCTAGTGCCTGCCATCCCCAGACGATTGAAGTGGTGCAAACCCGTGCTCAACCCCTAGGAATTGAGGTGGTTGTCGGCAACCATCAGACGTTCAAGTTTGAACAACCCATTTTTGGCGCACTCCTCCAGTACCCAGCCACGGATGGCACGATTTACGATTATCGGGAGTTTATCGAAAAGGCTCATAAAGTGGGTGCATTAGTCACCGTTGCTGCCGACCCCTTAAGCCTTGCCCTCCTCACACCCCCTGGAGAATTTGGCGCGGATATTGCCGTAGGAAGCACGCAGCGCTTTGGGGTGCCACTAGGATACGGGGGGCCTCATGCCGCCTACTTTGCCACGCGAGAAGCCTATAAACGGCAGGTTCCAGGGCGGATTGTGGGTGTATCGAAAGATGCTCAAGGTAAGCCAGCACTACGTTTAGCCCTGCAAACTCGTGAGCAACATATCCGCCGTGACAAAGCTACAAGTAATATCTGTACCGCGCAGGTACTACTGGCGGTGATGGCTTCAATGTATGGGGTTTATCACGGTTGTGAGGGAATTAAACGCATTGCCCAGAGGGTACATGGGTTAACGGCAATGCTGGCGGCGGGATTGAAGCGGCTGGGCTACCGCATGGGGTCAGAATTATTCTTTGATACGCTACGGGTGGAATTGGGCATCCACAAGTTGGAAGAGATTTTAGCCGCGTCCCAGTCGCGTGGCATTAACCTGCGAATTTTTGACACAACGGCGGTTGGCATTACTTTAAACGAAACCACCACCATTGAGGACTTACTCGACTTGTGGAAGATTTTCGCCGGTGTCGGGGTGCAAGGTCTGGCAGAACTGCCGTTTGGGGTGGAAGATGTAGCGAAGGGAGTCACGGTTGAGTTTGCAGAACCTTTTGCCCGTAAAAGCAGCTATTTAACCAACCCTGTCTTTAACCGCTATCACTCAGAAACGGAATTGTTGCGTTATCTGCATCGCCTGCAAGCGAAGGATTTGTCGCTGACAACCTCAATGATTCCTTTGGGTTCCTGCACGATGAAGCTGAACGCAACCGCCGAGATGATACCCGTAACGTGGTCGGAGTTTGGTCAGATTCATCCCTTTGCCCCCCTGTCGCAAACCGCTGGGTATCAGGTTTTATTCCAGCAGTTGGAGGCATGGTTAGCAGAAATTACTGGCTTTGCAGGCATTTCTCTCCAGCCGAATGCGGGTTCTCAGGGAGAGTATGCCGGACTTCAGGTGATTCGTCAGTACCACCAACACCGAGGCGAAGGGCATCGCCAGATTTGTCTGATTCCGGAGTCGGCGCATGGCACCAATCCCGCGAGTGCCGTTATGTGTGGGATGAAGGTGGTGCCGGTTAAGTGTGATGACCAGGGGAATGTTGACCTGGATGACTTGAAGCGCCAAGCGGAAAAGTACAGTCAGGAACTTGCCGCCTTGATGGTGACTTATCCCTCAACTCATGGTGTGTTTGAGGAGTCGATTCGAGATATCTGCGAGATGGTTCATGCCCACGGGGGACAGGTTTACATGGACGGGGCGAATATGAACGCCCAAGTGGGTTTGTGCCGTCCGGGTGATATTGGGGCGGATGTCTGCCATTTGAATTTGCACAAAACCTTCTGTATTCCTCATGGAGGTGGGGGGCCTGGAATGGGACCCATTGGGGTAATGGCGCATCTGGTGCCGTTCCTACCTGGGCATTCTGTTGTGGAGATTGGGGGGAAACAACGGATTGGCGCGATTTCTGCGGCACCTTGGGGGAGTGCCAGCATTCTGCCGATTTCTTGGATGTACATTGCCATGATGGGGGCAGAAGGATTGACGGAAGCGACGAAGGTGGCGATTTTGAATGCTAACTATATTGCCCGTCGTTTAGAAGGTTATTATCCGGTTTTGTATAAGGGGAAATCGGGGTTAGTGGCGCATGAATGTATTTTGGATTTGCGACAGTTGAAGAAGTCGGCTGGCATTGAAGTGGATGATATTGCTAAGCGTTTGATGGATTATGGTTTTCATGCCCCAACAGTTTCCTGGCCCGTGGCGGGGACAATGATGGTGGAACCAACGGAAAGCGAATCGAAGGAAGAATTAGACCGTTTTTGTGAGGCAATGATTGCGATTCGTCAGGAAATTAAAGAGATTGAAACGGGTAAGGTGGATGCTCACGATAATGTGTTGAAGAATGCACCCCATACGGCAGAATCTTTGATGAGTTCGGAATGGAATCATCCTTATTCTCGCGAACAGGCGGCATATCCTGCACCTTGGACAAGGGAACACAAATTCTGGCCTACGGTGGGTAGGATTGATAATGCATTTGGCGATCGCAATTTAGTTTGTTCTTGTGTGGGAATGGAGGCGTATACGCAGGGGTGATGCACTCTGTAATGGTATAGGAATTCTGTAGGGGCACGACATTGTCGTGCCCTTAATTCAGCTAGGTAATTGCTTAATCCTCATCCATCATCTGACGCAGTTCCTCTTTTGATTCCTTTGCTAACTGCACACTGTGAAGGCTTGCCAGCACTCCTCCTACTGTTGTTAGGCTGGCTTCTGGTAATTTGTTGACGTACACAAGTCCAACACCGGATAAAGTCATGAGGGCGGATGCTGCGGTGATGGCAAGAGCGAGGTTGTAGCTTTGACGAACTTGGCGCAAGAACTCTCGCATAATCTCTTCTTTAATATTGCTATTAGCCTCGTTAGAATTTGGCTGATTATCGGATTGGAGTTCTCTGGAAACATTGAACCTCATTTGTTTATGCCCTCTACAATCTTTACTTGTTGAATCTCGATACTGGTATCCTACTGAAGGCAAAGATGTAGTGCGAGGGCAGATAGGTTTCCTTTGGATTAAGCTTTGCCCTAAATTTTGGGGCAGATAGGGTAAATTATGAAAACCTATATGCCCTAGACAGCAAAATCCTAAATTAGCTATACCTGATGTATTGCATCCTTCCTGGTAAACCACAACCCCCGCCCGGAAATCAATTTCCGGGCTAACAGCTCAAGTCCATTAAAATGGACTAAAACATTGTTCAATAAGCCTTTAGTCCTCTTTAGAGGACTTTAGCTATGAGCTAGGGAATTGATTCCCTGGCGGATGTAGGCAACAGACGATAAGGGTGTAAAAACTGAGTCTTTGATAAATTATCGCGATCGCAGCTAAATATCCCCATGTTTCTATCTGATAAAGTTCAATCGAGTGAAGAAGGAAAATTCAACCTTAAACAGGCGTATAAAGAAGCAAAGCTAACTCAAGAGGAACTAGCGCAAAAAGCCAAGGTTTCTCTTGATACACTTAAGCGCTTGCTGGGTACGAAGGAATGCCCTAATGGGGTTGAACGATGGGCGGTTATCAATATTGCTAACGCTTTAAATATCAACCCAACAGATATTGTTGACCCTAAAGACTGGAATCCACAGCAGCAACTACCACCGGAGTTTGAGGCACTAATCAAAGAAAAGATTAAGGCATTTTGTGGCCGTAAATTCGTCTTTGAAGCCTTTGAGCAATTCATCAACAACAATACCAACGGTTACTTTACGGTGGTGGGGGATGCAGGGATGGGGAAAAGTGCGCTCACTGCTAAGTACGTTTCTGACCACCATGCTATCTGCTATTTTAATATTCTCGCAGAGCGTCGCAATCGACCTGAACTGTTCCTGAAAAGCATTCGTCAACAACTGAGGAATCGTTACTCATTGCAGGATGTAGAGGATGCCGATTTAGCGACGTTACTGGCAAAAGTGACGGAAAAACTCCCCTCTGGTGAACGCCTTGTAATTGTGGTTGATGCCCTCGATGAGGTGGAGCAAGAACTGGGGGATAATCTTTTATATTTGCCGACTACACTTCCGGAGCGGGTCTATTTCCTACTGACCAGACGACCCTATATTTCCAGCCAAAGGCGTTTGTTTGTGTCTCCGGGTGTTCCGGTGAAGGAGTTGGATTTAACGGCGAGTGATTATGTTGATTTTAGTCGTAAAGATGTCAAAGAGTATATTCAGCTATTTCTCAATGACGATCCAGACTACAAAGATGCTCTGAAGAAGTGGATTAAAAACTGCAATATCTCTCCTGAAGAGTTTGTTGAGCAGGTAGCGGTAAAGAGCGAAAATAATTTTATGTACCTGCGCTATGTGTTGCCACAAATTGCTAGCGGTTTATATGATGACCTGAGTTTAAAGCAATTGCCTCAGGGGCTTCAGGACTATTATCAAACCCATTGGGTGCGGATGGGGATGGATAAAGCACCGCAGGAAGCAAAGGTGATTGTCCTGTTTATTTTGGTGGAGATTGCTACAGCGATTCCTTGTGAGATGATTGCTGCAATTGCTGAGGAGGATGAATATGAGGTGCGCTCAGTTTTGGATGAGTGGGTTGGATATTTGACAGGTCGGCAGCTCGAAGGGGAATTCTGCTACAGCATCTATCATGCCAGTTTCCTAGACTTCCTGAAAGAAAAACAGGAACTGAAGTCAACTCGGAAGCTATTTCAGGAGGTTAATCAACGTATTTTTAACTACTTTGAAAGGGAGATGGCGTGAAATGGGGGAATTTGCTGACAAATTAGCTGCCAAACCTCCCGCCTTCCAACGAGCTTATCTGGGCAGCTTACCGCAACAGCAGGTGAAAACAGGGAATTTGGGAAAGTATTACCAAACCCTGACTGATTTTGACTTCCTTGCGGCAAAGCTTCAACATTCTGCCTGGGGAGTACAGGCGCTAATTGATGATTATGAATTGGTTTGTGATTCAGAAGTATTAACTCACCGAGAGTACAAGCCGGAGAGGGTCAAGGTGCTGAAGTTGGTTCAAGGGAATCTGGGACTATCGGCGCATGTTTTGGCTAAAGATAAGACGCAACTCGCGGGGCAATTATTGGGGCGAATGCAGGGCTTTGACGTGCTAGAAATTCAGCAGTTGCTGTCCCAGGCAAGGCAGAGTAAAACCACTTGGTTGCGTCCCTTGACCCCAAGCTTAACGAGTCCGGATGGACGGTTGCTACGTACCCTCAACAGTCATAGCGACTCGGTAAGAGCAGTAGCTGTCACAGCCGATGGCAAACGGGCAATCTCCGGTTCAGATGACTTCACCCTGAAAATATGGAATCTGGAAACGGGAGAGGAACTATTCACCCTCCCTTCGAGACGCTACGCTAACAACGGTCATAGCTCCTATGTAAATGCAGTAGCTGTCACAGCCGATGGCAAACGGGCGATCTCCGGTTCACATGACAAGACCTTGAAAGTGTGGAATCTGGAAACGCGAGAGGAACTATTCACCCTCAACGGTCATAGGGACTTGGTAAGAGCAGTAGCCGTCACAGCCGATGGCAAACGGGCGATCTCCGGCTCATATGACAACACCTTGAAAGTGTGGAATCTGGAAACGGGAAAGGAACTATTCACCCTCTCTTCGGGACGCTACACTAACAACGGTCGTAGCGGCAGGGTAAATGCAGTAGCCGTCACAGCAGATGGCAAACGGGCTATCTCCGGTTCATGTTCATATGACTCCAACCTGAAAGTGTGGAATCTGGAAACGGGAGAGGAA